>JBBDQU010000069.1 GCA_040905865.1 Alphaproteobacteria bacterium | reverse complement strand
GAATTGAATCACGACCGCGCGACGCTGGGAAGGGTTTTTCCGCAGCCTGTTAATGCGGCCATGGTCGCCGATTCTGCGCGCGAACACAATTGAAGGGCCGGGAATTTCCCGCCGGTCGGGTCCAAGCTAATCCTTGCTATCGTTCGAGAATCCCGCGATGTTTGCCGTAACATGTCGTTGTCTGAGAATCAGGGCCGGGTGCGGGCCGTACTTGGGCCCACCAATACCGGCAAGACCTATCTGGCGATAGAGCGCATGCTCGGCCATGCGACAGGCATGATCGGGTTTCCGCTACGGCTTCTGGCGCGGGAAAACTATGACCGGATCGTCGCCCTGAAGGGCCGGCGGACGGTGGCGCTGATCACCGGCGAGGAAAAGATCATTCCGCCGCGGCCGCGCTGGTTCGTCTGCACCGTGGAATCGATGCCGCTGGACCGGGTGGTCGATTTCCTGGCCATCGACGAAATCCAGCTCTGCGCCGACCGGGAGCGCGGGCATATTTTCACCGACCGTCTGCTGCATGCGCGAGGGCGGGAGGAAACCATGCTGCTGGGCTCGGACACCATTGCGCCCCTGCTGCGCCGCCTTATTCCCGAGGCGCAGATCGAAACCCGGCCGCGCTTTTCCACCCTGACCTATGCCGGCGCGAAGAAGCTGACCCGGCTGCCCCGGCGCAGCGCAATCGTCGCCTTTTCGCTGAACGAGGTATATGGCCTTGCGGAACTGGTGCGGCGGCACCGCGGCGGCACCGCGGTCGTTCTGGGCGCGCTGTCGCCCCGCACCCGCAACGCCCAGGTCGCGATGTACCAGGCGGGCGAGGTCGACTTCATGGTGGCGACGGACGCCATCGGCATGGGGCTGAACATGGAGATCGACCATGTCGCCTTCGCCGGAACGCGCAAATTCGATGGCGAAAAGCCGCGCCGGCTGACTCCGGCCGAAATCGGCCAGATCGCGGGGCGGGCGGGCCGCTACCAGCGCGATGGAACCTTCGGCGTCACCAACAATATCGCGCCCCTGGACGACGAACTGGCGGTCGCCATCGAGGGCCACCAGTACGACACCATCGACCGGCTGTGCTGGCGCAACCGCGATCTCGATTTCGCCTCGCCCCAGGCGCTGGTCAACAGCCTGTCGGCGCCGCCGCCGGTACCGGTTTTGTATCGTCCGCGCGACGGGGAGGATTTCGATGTCCTCAAATCGCTTGTCACGGATGCGGATGTGCGCGCGCGGGCGACCAACCCGGCGGCGATTCGGCTGCTGTGGGATGTCTGCCAGATTCCCGATTTCCGCAAGGTGATGGAGGATATCCATGTCCGGTTGCTGCGTCGGGTATTCCTGTATCTGATGACGAACGAGGCGCGGCTGCCCGAGGACTGGATTCGCCAGAATCTCGACCGGCTGGACAATCTGGATGGCGATATCGATACGCTGACGCAACGCATCGCCCATGTGCGGACCTGGACCTATATCAGCCACCGCGCCGACTGGCTGGCGGATTCGGCGCATTGGCAGGCGCAGGCGCGGCGAATCGAGGACCGGTTGTCCGACGCGCTGCATGAACGCCTGCTGCAACGCTTCGTCGACCGCCGTGCGCCGATCCTGGCGAAACAGCGGCAGGGCGGCGGCGCCGTACTGTCCTATGTAGACAAGTCCGGCGACGTGATCGTCGAAGGCATCTGCACGGGCCGGATCGCCGGTTTGCGATTCCTGCGTGAAGGCGACCAGAGCCGGGTTGAATCCCGCATGCTGATGTCCGCCGCCCGCCCGACGATCACCCGTGAAATCGCGGACCGGATTGCCCTGCTGACGGCGGACGAGAATACATCGTTCGCCTTGTCGCGCGAGGGCCGAATTCTGTGGCGCGATGTGGAAATAGCCTATCTGCAGAAAGGCGCGATACCGCTGGCGCCGGAAATTACCCTGATGCGCAATGAATTCCTGACGCGCGAACACCGGATTGCCGTTCTGGCGCGGCTGAACAGCTGGTTTGACGGCTATCTGCACCGTCGTCTTTTCCCGCTCTTCGCCGCCCGCAATGCAAAGCTGGGGGCGGCGGCGCGGGGGATTGCCTTCCGGCTTGCCGAAACGCTGGGGGCGGTGCCGCGTTCCGACGCGCTGGCGCAGGTTACAAGCCTGGATGCCGGAGACCGAAAGAAACTGTCCGGGATCGGTTTGCGGTTCGGCGCGCATTGTCTGTATCTCGCGCCCCTGCTGAAGCCGCCCGCGCAGCGGCTGCGCGCCACTCTGGCGGCGGTATATGCCGGCGCCGCGGTGCCGTCCGGTGTCGATCAGGCCCTGTCCCTGCCGGCGGCGGGCCTGTCCGTGGAAATGTGGCATCATATGGGCTTTCGGGTACTCGGCAATCGGGCGATCCGCTATGACAATGTCGAGCGGCTATCGGCGGCCCTGCGCAAACAGGCGAAGCAGGGCGCCTTTGAAGGCAATGCCGACCTGATCAAGCTGGCGGGATGCGAGGGGGATGATTTCGCGGCGGTGCTGTCGGAGCTTGGCTATCAGATGTCCGTCGGTAACAATGTCCCCGTCTTCGAGGCCAAAAAACGGCGCGGCGCCGCCAAACGGGTCCGGCAGGTGGACCGGCAGGCACGGATTGCCAGGCCGGATTCGCCCTTTGCCAAACTGCGGGGGCTGACAATCGCGCGATGACCGGTGATCCCGTCGAGAAGCTGCGCCTGGACAAGTGGCTCTGGCATGCAAGGCTGTTCAAGAGCCGGACCATTGCCGCGGGACAGATCGCCGGCGGCGGGTTTCGCGTCAACCGGGCGCTGGTACAGAAGTCGCACCATGCGGTGCAGCCCGGCGATGTCGTGACCTTTGCCAAGGGGCCCTATACCCGGGTTATCGAGGTGGTGGCGCTGGGCGCCCGGCGCGGCCCCGCGGCGGAAGCGCAGGCGCTTTACAGGGATCTGAACCCGCCAGAGCAGCAGCCGAAGCCGGATGCCGCCAATCGTATGCTCATGGGGCAGCGCGATCCCGGGACCGGCCGACCGACGAAGAAGCAGCGCCGGGAAACCGAACGGCTGCAACGCGGCTCCTGACGTCCTAACCCGTTTTCCGGAAGACGACCGACAGGTTGTTGGCCGGCATTTCGACGATCTCCTGTTCCTCGAAGTCGCGCGCCGCCGCTTCGGCAATGACGGTTTCCAGGTTCCGGATGCCCCATTGGGTGTTCCGGCTCCGCAGACTCTGATCGAACTGCGCGTTGGATGGCGCGGTATGGCTGTTGTTCCGTTTGAACGGTCCGTACAGGTACAGAACGCCATCGCCCGGGGGCAGGATACGCGCGGCCCCCTCCAGCAGGCCAAGGCAGGCTTCCCAGGGCGCGATATGGATCATGTTGATGGATACGACGGCGGCAGCCTGTGTGACAGGCCAAATGGCTACCGTCGCATCGATATCACAGACCGGCAGCAGGTTGGGAAGGTCGGCCGTCGCCGCGCGGGCCGCGATGCTGGCGCGTGCGGCAGGATCGATGTCGCTCGGCTGCCACCGGATTTTGGGCAGGGCGGCGGCGAAGTGAACGGCATGCTCGCCTGACCCGCTGTTGAGTTCCAGTACCAGCCCGGAATCCGGCAGGACACGCTGTAATACGGCGAGAATCGGTTCCCGGTTTCGAAGTGTTGCGGGGGCATGCAGGGCGTCACTCATGGCGTTTTATAGGACCGCGGTCCGCGGCAGGCAATGCGGCTGTCCCGTTTCCCGAAATATGTATTCGAAAGCCCTTATGTATCAATATGATGATAAGTATCGAAACACCGATGACAAAACACCGGCGATGTACTATCCCATCGGTATGTTATCCAAAATCCGCATGTTCCTGATCGAGCGACAAGGCCGCGCCAGCGCCGCCGACGGCGCGCATACCGATGAGGAACTGCATATCGCGGCGGCGGCGCTGCTGGTTGAGGCCGCGCGTCTCGATGGCGATTTCGATAAGGACGAGCGCGACAGGATCGGCGATATCCTGCGGCGGCGCTTCGACCTGGATGCGCCGTCGGCGCGGGACATTGTCGAAGCCGCCGGCAACGCCGTCGATACGGTCCCGGAAATTTACGGTTTCACCAAAACCATACGCGATAATTTCACCCATGCCGAACGGGTGACGATGCTGGAACTGTTGTGGGAAGTGGCATACGCGGATGGCGTGCTGCACGATTACGAAGCAAGCCTCTTGCGTCAGGTCACCGGACTTTTGTATGTCACTGATCAGGAGAGTGGGGCAGCGCGCAAGCGGGCCCTCGAACGCTTGAGGGAATAGCGGGCGCGGGGCCGGGGAATTGGACAGGCGCACAACGCACGCAGTAACATTTTAGTGGGAAAGGTGGCTTATGACCTACGTCGTTACGGAAAATTGCATTAAATGCAAATACATGGACTGCGTCGAAGTGTGTCCCGTCGATTGTTTCTATGTCGGTGAAAATATGCTCGTCATTCATCCCGATGAATGTATCGATTGCGGCGTATGCGAACCGGAGTGCCCGGCGGAAGCCATTCTGCCCGATACGGAAAGTGACGTCGAAAAATGGGTCGAACTGAATCGCGAATATGCGGATAAATGGCCCAACATCACGCGCAAGGGCGAATCCCCGGCCGATGCCGACGAATTCAAGGATGTTCCGGACAAGCTGGCGAAATTTTTCAGCCCCGAACCCGGCGCGGAATGACGAAGGCTGGGAAACCCGGTAATTTTGTGATATAATATTGTCTGTTAGGTGCCGCGCGCCGATGTTTCTGGCGATGCGCGGTGTTGTGTCGCGTATGGAGAAGGGCACGGCAGGCATTACCTGAACGGACAGATTCCGCGAAGCGATGGATCGCTGGAATATTACGGCGTGTTGCCGGTTTGACGGGCAATGCGCCGTTTGGCGAGGGATCGGCGTGGCGATGCACCAGTCGAACTGGTGCACGGTATGGACAATTACGGGAAATTGGAATGGCGGACAAGAAAGCGAAATTCAGCGCGGGCGACCATGTCGTCTATCCGACGCATGGCGTCGGTTTGGTGACGGGTATAGAGGAACAGGAAATTGCCGGCGACAAGCTCAAGCTGATTGTGATCGACTTCGACAAGGATCGCATGGTGCTGCGCGTGCCGATGACGAAGGCGGAAACCTCCGGGTTGCGCCGCCTGTCGTCGAAGGACGAAATGAAGGCCGCGATGAAAACGCTCAAGGGACGCAGCCGTGTCCGGCGCACCATGTGGAGCCGCCGCGCGCAGGAATATGAAGCCAAGATCAATTCCGGGGATCCCATTTCCATCGCGGAAGTCGTGCGCGACCTGTATCGCAAGGATGATCAGCCCGATCAGTCCTACAGTGAACGGCAGATTTATCAGGCGGCGTTCGAACGGTTGATGCGGGAACTTGCCGCCGTGGAGGATATCGACGAGGATACGGCAACGGAACAGCTCGAAACGGTGCTCAAAGCCGCATAACGCACTGGTGCTTTCTGCAGGCCAGACCTTTCCTTGTGAACGAGAGTGGTAGAGCGGAACAACATACCAGCGTTGCCGAACGCCCGGCGCATCTGGGCGGTCAGCGCAATTCACGGCGAAGCGCGAAAGCTTGAAGTGTTGCACCGCGCGATGATGCCCCGAATCGCCGTCGGCGACCGTCTTGTTTACCTCGGAAATTATCTGGGCATCGGGCCGATGCAGTTCGAAACGGTTGCCGAACTGCTCCGCTTCCGGCGCCTGTTCCTGTCGATTCCGCCCTACATGGATGCCGGCGACGTCATTTTTCTGCGCGGCGCCCAGGAAGAAATGTGGCAGAAACTGCTGCAGCTCCAGTTTTCCGTCCGTCCGGGCGAAATCCTGGAATGGATGATTGCCAGGGGGGTCGAGGCGACGTTGTCCGCCTATGGCGGGAGGGCCGCGGATGGGTTCCTGCGGGCGCGCGAAGGCCCGGTCGCGCTGACGAGCTGGACCTCGGAACTGCGCGCGGCCGCGAGAGCCGCGCCAGGGCACGATGCGCTGATGAACAGCCTGAAGCGGGCGGCGATGTCGCACGAAAAGGGCGTGTTGTTCGTCAGTTCGGGAATCGATGTCACCCGGCCGCTGAAGAAGCAGGCGGACAGTTTCTGGTGGGCCGGGCGCAGTTTCTCCAAAATCACAAGGCCATTCGAGACCTTTCGCCGGGTCGTGCGCGGGTACGATCCCGACCATGGCGGATACTATGAAACCCTCGACACGCTGACGATTGACGGGGGCTGCGGCTTCGGCGGCCGACTGGTGGCGGTTTGTCTTTCGCCCGACGGTGAAATCATCGAACGGTTGGATTCCTGACGTCCCTCGGCCCTGTCCGGCCGGCACCGTCGCGCCGAAGAATGAACCATTCTAATTATTTTCTGACTAGTATTTTGGCGTATGTATTTTAAGCCATTGAAAAACAACAATCATAAAGAAGACCAAATTGGTCCATATTTTACTTCGAAAACGAACCTTCCCGTGATATATTCGTTTGTGTTGATAGGGAACCATGTTGGATATCGCTGGTTGTAGCGAGAAAGGAGATGCATGGCTTATATCGATGATCCGCAAACCCAACGGGCAAATCTAAGATATGTCCGTGCGTCTATGCGGGAACCCTTGCTGGAACGCGATGTGGAATTCGAACTTGCCACACGCTGGCGTAACGCGAAGGATGAGGATGCGCTGCATATGCTGGTTCAGGCGTATACACGGCTCGTCGTCAGCACGGCCTCGCGGTTCCGCAACTATGGTCTGCCGGTAGGCGACCTCGTCCAGGAAGGCAATATCGGCCTGATGCAGGCGGCGACGAAATTCGATCCGGAACGCGAAGTGCGGTTCTCGACATATGCCTCCTGGTGGATTCGCTCCGCCATTCAGGATTACATCCTGCGGAACTGGTCAATTGTCCGTACCGGCACGACGGCGGCCCAGAAAACGCTGTTCTTCAACTTTCGCCGCCTGCGGGCCCGGATCGGCGATTCGCCATCGGATCGCCTGACCGATCTGGGGCGTGAAAAAATCGCAAAGGAACTTCGCGTCAAATACGCCGAAGTCGAATCCATGGAAAACCGCCTGAGCGGCGGCGATCATTCCCTGAACGCCGTCGTCGCTGACGGATCCGAAGACAGTTGGCAGGATTTCCTGGCTGACCCGCGCCCGACGCCCGAAGATATCGTGACGGACCAGTGGGATCGCAATGTGAGCATCCATTGGCTGAACGAGGCGCTGAAGTCTCTTTCACCGCGGGAACAGAAAATCATCCGCAAGCGCCGCCTGCGTGAGGATGGCGCCACGCTGGAAGAACTCGGCCGGGAACTGGGTGTCAGCAAGGAGCGTGTCCGGCAGCTTGAACACAGGGCCCTGTCAAAAATGCGGGACAGCATCAGCGGGAATGTGGAACGTCCCGCGGATCTTCTGATCGACGCGTAAGGGGTGCCCCGAACAGACAGGACAGCTGCGAGCCACCGGACGGCCCGCCCGCCGTGATTATTCGACAACCAGCTTCACGCGGTCGCGACCGTTGAGCGACCCGCTATCCATCAGACCGTTCAGGACCAGGAAACGTTCACGTGGATATTCGTCGAACGCCATCCGGGGGACGAAAGTCTCCGCGGTGGCGCCGGCGCTGGTCTGAACGACCTGCAGACGCCAGGGTTTCAGCGCCGCCGCCTGGGCTGGCGTAATGCGCCGGAAGCTGAAGGTCGTCCGCTGCAGCGGCACGGTCAGACGGCGCATCGCGGCCGTCGGCGCCAGGAAAATGAACCGGAAAATCTGGCGTGAATCGAACCGTATCGCCAACAGGCGCAATTCAGCGTCCGTATTGCCGATTTGCCCGCTAACCGTCCCGGTCGCGGCTTCGAAACCGTTGACGTTAAGGGTCTCCACTGCATTGAGGCGAACGCCGGATGCCCACTCCCGGGCAAGATATGAACTCATGCTGCCCTGAAACGGTCTGGGCGCATTGTCGAAAAGGATTTGCGCCTGATCTGCTGAAGAACTGGCTATGACCTGTTCGGGCGTGTTGCGCAGGATAAACCCGTCGGGCACAGTGAATTCAAATCGTAATTCGGGATGGACAAAGCGTTGCCCGCGGATGAATCCCTGATCGGGTCCGTCACCGAAAATCATTCCGTCGATCGTGTCGAGAAATGTGTCGCGCCGCCGGATCTGCGATGCCTGCGCCCCGTTCGCGGCGAGTTCGGCCGCCTGCTGGACGCGGGCAATGGTCCGGGGATGAGTCGCCATGATGTCATAGGCATCGACGTCGGACGGAGACCGGCCCGCTATCCGTGCTTCGAGCTGACTGTTCGCCCGCATTTTTTCCAGAAAGCTGGTCATGGCAGTGGCGTCATAGCCGACCCGGCGCAGATACCGGATGCCGAGCATATCCGCTTCCAGTTCCTGGTCACGGGAGTAGCTTTGCAGGTAGAGCCCGGCGACGCCGCCGGCAAGCTGTGATGCCTCGCCGCCGACGATGGCGCCGAGCAGGCCGGCGCCCAGCTGTGCGAGCACGGCACGGCTTTGGCGCTGCGCGGAATGACGGGCAACGACATGGCCGATTTCGTGACCCAGCACGCCTGCCAGTTCGGCCTCGTCTTCCGCCAGGGTCATGAGGCCGCGCGAGATGTAGACGAACCCGCCCGGCAAAGCGAAGGCATTGACGATCGGGCTGTTGAGCAGGGTAAAGGTAAAGCCAAGATCAGGTGTTTCCGAGGCGGCGGCGAGCCGCCCGCCAATGGCGGCGACATAGCCGCCCGCGGCCGGGTCGTCATAGACCCCGCCAAACTGCTGCAGGATCTTTGGATGTTCCTGCATGCCCAGCCGTTTTTCGTCCTCCGCGCCGGTAAGCAGCAGGTCCTGCTTGCCAGTTGCCGGATTGACCGTGCAACCGCCCAGCCCCAGCGTTAGGCCGGTACAGGCCGCGAGGCCGCAAAAGTGGCGCCTGGAAAGTGTCATGCCGCGATGTCTCCAGCTATCTGCCTGCCTGGTTCAACTTTATAAAAAGTGGCCCCGTCACAGGTTTAAACAGGGTATCACCTGTCTTTGTTCCCGTCTCAATCGATGTTCCCGTCTCAATCGATAAATTCTATCTGTTCGGGATGGGTCGCTTCGATCATGGGGCCGTTTCGCGACTGTAGCCAGCCCCGGACACGTATGCGCCGACCTTCGAGTTTGCCAGGGGTCAGTGCCGCTTCCGGAAACAGCCGCCGGCCCTTTGCGCCTATCGAGACCGTAAAATCGGTGCGCCAGTCGTCGCCAAAGTTGAGATAGGTCCATTGCCGGACGGTTGCCACTGCCCGAACCGTTCCTTCGACGACGTGGAAGCCGTCGATGGCGCCCGCAAGATCCGCCGCGTCCCGCACGTAATAGAAAGGGTGCCGCCAGATTCCGCGCCGGGCCCCGCGCGCTTCCTGTTCGAAGGCCAACAGTTCGCCTACGGCCGCGCGGTTATCGGCGAAGCTGTAAACCCGCGCCATGCCGAGGCGCAGCAGTTCGGCCTGTATCCAGACGCCCTCCAAATCATGCAGATGCGCCAGCTGCCGCCTGTATCGGTCCACGCGCCGGCCGCCATAGGACAGGTACACGACCTTGTCCTGCGCCAGCGTCTCCAGCGCGGTCCTGGCGTCGTCGGCGAGCGGCCAGGCCTGGAAATTCGGTCTGCCGAGCGGCAGCTTCGGCGCCTGGATACCGACCAGCCGCACTTCACGGCCGTCTTCCAGGATCAGGGTGTCGCCGTCGACAACTTCGACCACGCGTCCCGACCCGTCGCGCTCCAGCGCGGCGGCCGACAGGGGAAGAGCGAGGACCAGGGCCAGGAACAGTGCTGCTGCGATGCGGGGCATGTCGATTTTCCGTGGCGCGCCGGGTTAATTTGCACTATCTCCGATATCAGCTTAGTACAAGTGCCAAATCGGCGGGAGTAATGCGTTATGAACCGGAAGGATCTCTTTCCGGAGATAGAGCCTTATGCGCAGGGCTATCTCGCCGTCGATGCGCCACATGAACTTTACTGGGAGGAATCGGGAAATCCGGACGGGGTCCCGGTGCTGTTTCTCCATGGCGGTCCGGGCGCGGGCGCGATGCCGGCTCACCGCCGGTTTTTCGATCCGCAGCACTACCGTATCGTTATTTTCGACCAGCGCGGGGCCGGTCGATCCCGCCCCGCCGGAGAGCTGACAGAAAATACCACGCCCAAGCTGGTCGATGATGTAGAGGTGCTGCGCCGTTTTCGCGGTATCGACAAATGGCTGATCTTCGGCGGGTCGTGGGGGTCGAGTCTGGCGCTGGCCTATGCGGAAAAGCATCCCGAGCGCAGCCTCGGACTGATATTGCGGGGCATTTTCCTGTGCCGCCGCGACGAGATTTCCTGGTTTCTGCAAGGAATGGGCCGGATATTTCCGGAAGCCTGGAACGCCTTTACCGAATTTTTGCCCGAAGCCGAGCGCGCCGACCTGCTGGGAAACTATTATCGCCGGCTGACGTCGCCGGATCCGGATATCCACCTGCCGGCGGGTGCTGCGTGGAGCCGGTATGAAAGCGCCTGCTCCACCCTGCTGCCGAATCCGGAAGCATCGGCGCCGATCGGCGATCTGACCAAGGCGCTGGGTCTGGCGCGCATCGAAGCGCATTATTTTATCAATGACTGTTTCCTCGAAGAACGTGCGCTGCTGGAGAAGGCCCACAGGCTCAAGGGTGTGCCCGGCGTTATCGTGCAGGGACGGTATGACATGGTCTGCCCGACCGCATCGGCCGCATTGCTTGCGGCGGCATGGCCGGAAGCGAACTATGTCGTCATACCGGATGCCGGCCATTCGGCGATGGAACCGGGTATCCGCACGGCGCTCGTCCAGGCGACGGAACGGTTCAAGTACCGGATTTCCGGCTGACCGGCATTCAATTCATCCTTGCAACCGGACACTACCTTCGTAATAGTCACCGGCGTCAAACGGGGACCGGGGTGAAAATGACACGAATCGGAATACTTGCTCCAGCACTGGGCGCAATGCTGTTGCTGGGAAGCGGCGGCGCGGCATTCGCGGATGACGACCCGGCTTTCGTGACATTTCACGGCGGCGGGTATGATGTGAACGATGATGAACTCGCGGGACAGTTCAATCTGGAAATCCGGTCGAACTGGGATGACTGGTACGTGAAGCCCTTTGCCGGCGTCATGGCGACGACGGACGCGGCGTTGTATGGATATGGCGGTTTCCTGCTGGATATCTATTTCGGCAACAGGATCGTGTTTACGCCCAACGTCGCCGTGGGCCTTTATTCGGACGGCGACGGCAAGGATCTTGGTTCGATAATCGAATTCCGGTCCGGTGTGGAGCTCGCGTACAGGTTCGATAACCGGGCCCGTCTTGGAGTGGCGTTCCACCATATCTCGAATGCGGGGATATCCGACAAGAACCCGGGCACCGAAACGCTGACCCTGACCCTGTCCCTGCCGCTGAACAACGTTTTCGCGGACTGACTGTTACGCCCCCTGCCGCGGATGGCCTGGATCAGATCATGGTTTGCTTGAATCGCCTGTGGCGATCCACCAGCCATATGAACCTGATGTGCTATAAAGCTTCCGGATTCACGACATTGATCGGCGCGCCGCTTTCGAATGCCAGTATCTGATCGAAAATGTCGGCGAACTGCAGTTCGTATTCTTCATGCGAAACATAGCCGATATGCGGCGTACAAACGACGTTCGGAAGGGCAAAGAGCGGATGGTCGCTGTTGCGGACCGGTTCCTCCTCGAACACGTCGACGGCCGCCATGCCTGGCCGGCCCGCGCGAAGCGCATCGACAAGGGCATCCGGTTCGATCAGTCCGGCGCGGCTGGTATTGACGATCAGGGCTGACGGTTTCATGCGCGCCAGGTCGGCGCGGGTGACGATGCCGCGCGTTGCGTCGACCAGCCGCATGTGCAGGGAAAGGACGTCGCATGCCTCGAAAAACGCCTCCTTGCTGTCGGCCGTCGCATAGCCATCCGCCTTCGCCCGGGCCTGAGCCTCGGCGCGCGCCCAGACCAGCACATTCATGCCGAAGGCTGCGCCGTATTCAGCGACGGTCTTGCCGATGCGGCCATAGCCGTAGATGCCGAGCGTCTTGTGGCGGACTGAATGGCCCACGCCGACCTGCCAGTTGCCCGCGCGCAACGACGCCATCTGCCGCGGAATCTGCCGCATCGCCGCCAGGACCAGCCCCCAGGTCAGTTCCGCGGTGGCGTAGGACGGCGTGTCGGCATGCATGTTCGAACACACGATCACGCCGCGCGCCGTGCAGGCGCCGATATCGATATGCGGAAACACACTGCGCTGGCTGATGAGTCGCAGCTTCGGCAGGCGTTCCAGCAGGGGCTTGCGGATTTTGGTCCGTTCGCGGATCAGCACCAGCGCTTCGGTATCCGACAGGCGTTCGGCAAGCGGCTCCACGTCCTGCGCCTTTCGCCTGTCGACGTTCCCCCGTCTTGCTGCTTTCACTTGTGCGGGTCGGGGAAAGGTCCGTTAATAGAGACTGGTACTGTTTCGCAGCCAGGAAAGGAATATCCCATGCGCGCCGTACTGGTCGACCCGAATGCGCCAGGTTGTCTCGCCCTGACCGACACGCCCGAACCCGTCCCCCTCTCCAGCCAGGCGCTCGTGCAGGTGAAGGCGATCTCGCTCAATCTGGGGGAGGTCAGGCGCGCCCGCAACAGCGCACCGGGTACGCAGCTTGGCTGGGACGTTTCCGGCGTCGTCATGGAACCCGCCCGCGACGGGTCGGGTCCGGTGGCCGGCGAGCGCGTGGTCGGCGTGATGAATACCGGCAGCTGGGCGGAAGTCGCCGCGGTCGAAACCGACTGGATGTCGGTGCTGCCGGACAGCGTTTCCTGCGCCACGGCGGCGACCTTGCCGGTCGCCGGGCTGACCGCGCTGTACGCGCTGGAAAACGCCGGTCAACTGCTGGGGCAATCCGTCATGGTGACCGGCGCGTCCGGTGGCGTCGGATTGTTCGGTATCCAGCTTGCGAAACTGTCCGGGGCCACCGTCACGGCGCTGATCCGCCGCAACGCGCTATCCGAACTGGTGCGCATGTGCGGCGCGGATCATGTCGTCATCGGCGATAGCGCGGCGGGCGCGGCGGAATACGGACCCTTTTACTGTATCCTGGATTCGGTGGGCGGGCAGGTGCTGGCGGACAGCCTGAAACTGATCGGCCGGGGCGGGGTTCTGGTGAACTACGGCGTTTCCGCCGGCGAGGAATCGGTTATCCGCGCCGGCGACTTCTTCCGCGCCGGTCGCGCGCGTTATTACGGGCTGTACCTGTTCACCGAATTCGGCCGCAGGCCCGCTAAATACGGGTTGCGCGTTCTGGTGGACCTTGTTTCGCGCGAGAAGTTGAAAATCCACGTGGATGCCGAAGGCAACCTGGCGGAACTCGGGGTTCTGGCCGAGCAGCTTTATAACCGGGAGATATCCGGCAAGGCGGTCATCCACGTCGATTGACCGTTTCCGGCAGCCAAATGCGAAGGGGGAATACGAAGGATGCGTTACGAGTGCTTCAGGGTCAGTGTCGAGGATTCCATCGCCGTGGTGACAATGGACCGGCCGCCGGTCAACGCGCAGAATGCCAAATTCCGCGATGAAATCACGAGCATTTTCGATACCTTCAGCGACGATCCCGATGTCCGCGTCATTATCCTGACCGGTTCGGGCAACATGTTTTCCGCCGGCGCGGATATCAAGGAACGCCGGGGCATCGCCGCCGAGGCGGGCTTTTACCGGCGGCACAACCGGGTCACGCGGGAAAGCTTCTATGCGATTATGGAATGCGAAAAGCCGGTGATCGGCGCGATCAACGGACCGGCGCTCGGGGCCGGCCTGGCGCTGGCGGCGTCCTGCGATATCCTGGTCTGCTCCGACAACGCGGTGCTTGGCATGCCGGAAATCGATGTCGGCCTCATGGGCGGCGCCAAGTTCATAAACATGCTGTTTCCCCGCTCCAGGGCGCGGCGCATGCTGTTGACCGGCGAACGCGTGCCGGGGCCGGAACTCTATCGGCTGGGCGTTGTCGACGCCTGTGTGCCGCGCGAACAGCTGATGGAACCGGCCATGGCAATCGCGCGCGAGATCGCGTCGAAAAGCCCGCTCGCGGTGAAGGTGACCAAGCAGGCGCTGAACACCACCGACAATCTCGGGCTGCGCGACGGCTACCGCTACGAACAGGACCTGACGGTGGCCATGTCGCATACCGAGGATGCGGCGGAGGCACAGGCGGCCTTCGTCGAAAAACGCAAGCCGGTGTTCAAGGGCCGCTGAACGAACGCGGCGCCTGCGATCCCGGCTCAGTTCCGCATCAGGTCGCGGGCCGTCGTCAGGGCGTCGTTCGCCCCCATCACCATAAGACGCGTCGCGCCCAGAATGGTGCAGAATCTGAAGCCTTTCTTCGTCATGTCGGCGGCCATTTCGGCGCTGCCGCAATGGATGCCGGGCACCAGGTTGTGGCGCCTGGCGGCGTCGAGGATGGTGTCGAACGCGTCCGCGACTTCCTGGTTCTGGGGCATGTATGACGGCTCGTAACCCATGCTGATCGCAAGGTCGTTGGGGCCGATATAGATGCCGTCCAGCCCCGGGACCGACATGATTTCGTCCACGTTTTCGAGCGCCTGGCGGGTTTCGATCATGGCCATCGTGACGATGGTTTCGTTGGCCTTATGGAAATAATCCGGGCCGCCATAGCTGAGCCCGCGCACCGGCCCCCAGCTGCGATAGCCGGCGGGCGCGTAACGGCAGGCGCCGACAAAGGCCTCGCAATCCGCGCGCGTGTTCACCATCGGGCAGACGATGCCATAGGCGCCGCCGTCCAGCGCCCGCATGATCCAGGCCGGGTCGAGCCAGGGCACGCGCATGAAGATCGGCCGGTCGCCCTGCGACAGGGTCTGCAGCATGGCCAGCGCCGAGTGCCAGTCGACGAGGCTGTGTTGCATGTCGATGGTGAATGAATCCCAGGGGGCGGCCATCATCGCTTCCGCCGCCAGCGAACCGTCGGTGTTCATCCAGCAGTTCAGGGCGCCCTTGTCCTCCGCCCACATGGTTTTCAGTTTGTTTTCGCGCATGTCCTGTCCTTCCCCGGTTGTGTGGCCGGGAGAGTGCCGCGTAGGACCGGCCCGATCAAGCTTGGGTTTATGGCAGATCGTTTCAGGACATTAACGGTGGCGTCCCATATTCAGGACCCAGTAATGGTATTGCTGCGTTTGCCCGGTATCGCGCGCCAGGAAGCGGTAGCCGATACCCGCATCGTCGATGTCCGGTGTCTGCATGGCCTGCCGGTGCGGTGGCGATCCGATCCAGCCGTCCACGACCTCCGCGGGATCCTGCTGGCCCGCGGCGAGATTTTCCAGAATTGTCTGCCACCGGTAGCCTGCGGCGGTTGCCCGGTCGCCCACTGTCCGGCCGTTTGGCGTCACATGACCGAAATAGTCGCGGGCGGCCATGTCGTCCGCATGCCCCTGCGCCGCCCGGTTGAGGACCTGATTGAGTTTGAGCGGTTTCAGTCCTTGCCCGGCGCGGTACCGGTTCACCAGCCGCAGGATATCGTCCTGCCAACCGGCTTCCGCCTGGCGCGTCGGTTCGGCAACAGTAATGACCCAGTAATGGTCCAGCGCGCCCTCGCCACGATGAGCGTAACCGATGCCGGTTTCCGTCAGCGCGGCATTCAGCAGGACCTGTCGGCTGTCGCCGTGCCGGATCCAGTTTTCGGCGACGGCGCGCCCGTCGGGAAACCCCACCGCGACCTGCTGCGTGGCCTGGCGATAGGCGTAGCCGACGTCGGAAAGCCTGGACTTCAGGGATTTTCCAGCAGGGCTCCGGGTGCCGAAATACTGCTTTTCGATCATGTCCCGGGCCTGATCGCGGGCCATGGTCGCCAGCCTTGCCTCCATGCGCAATGGCGTCAGGTCGTGTTCGACGCGGAATGCGTTGATGCGGGCAAGGGCATCGGCCGGCTTGTCGGCCGCGAATGCGGCTTGCCCGGCCAATCCTGTCACCGCAACAATGGCGCCAACCAGCCAGCGCATCACGTCGCTTGCCTATTGCATGACGATGTTCGGCATTTTCCGCTGTGCGCCGGCCCCTTCGATCCTGCTCCAGACTCGGTCGGCGATTTCCCGAAAAACCTTGCTATGCGGGCTGTCCGGATGGCTGACCACGATGGGGCGACCGTCGTCCGACGTCTCCCGGATCAGCAGGTCAAGTGGAACCTCGCCCAGGAAGTCGACGCTGAATTTCCCTGCTTCGGCGCGCGCGCCGCCATGACTGAAAATATCGGTGCGTTCGCCGCAATGCGGGCAGGCGAAATAGCTCATGTTCTCGATAATGCCAAGCACCGGGACCTCGACCTTCTCGAACATATTGATACCCTTGCGGGCGTCCAGCAGCGCGATATCCTGCGGCGTCGATACGATGATCGCGCCCGCCAGCGGCACCTCCTGCGCCATGGTCAGCTGGGCGTCGCCCGTGCCCGGGGGCATGTCGACGATCAGGACGTCGAGGTCGCCCCAGTTCACGTCGCGCAGCAGCTGCTGCAGGGCGCTCATCACCATCGGCCCGCGCCAGATCATCGCGGTGTCTTCCGGCACCAGGAATCCCATCGACATCACCTTGACGCCGTAATTCTCCATCGGGTCGAGGCGTTTGCCGTCCGGACTTTGCGGCCGGCCGGTAAGCCCCATCATGCGGGGCTGCGACGGGCCGTAGATATCGGCGTCCAGAATGCCGGCCTTGTGCCCGGCCGCCGCCAGCGCCAGGGTCAGGTTGGCCGCCACGGTAGATTTTCCGACACCGCCCTTGCCAGAGGCGACGGCGACGATATGCTTTACGCCGGGCACCATCTCCCGGGCCGGCGCCGGTCGCGGCGTCCGCTGTGGCGCCTGTTGCGGCGCCGGCTGCCGGGCCTCGCTATGGGCGGTCAATACGGCCGTGACCGACAGGACCCCGGGGAGCGCATCGACGGCTGCTTCGGCCGCCTGTCGCACGGGTTCGAACTGTTC
Organism: Alphaproteobacteria bacterium; assembly: GCA_040905865.1. NCBI lineage: Bacteria > Pseudomonadati > Pseudomonadota > Alphaproteobacteria > Alphaproteobacteria bacterium. The sequence goes on along the minus strand of JBBDQU010000069.1, from coordinate 62,929 downwards.
GGCGCGACTGGGGTCGATTTCGACGGAAAAGCCGATATTGCCATCCTTGATGACCATTCCGGAAATCATGCCAAGCGACACGATATCCCGGCTTTTTGCCGGATCGACGACAGTTTTTAACGCGTTTAGAACCTGTTCCTGGGTCACCTTAGGCATGCTTCATCTCCGTTTCAGGCCGTGTATTACCTCGTGGCGTTGCGCCACGGCGGTTGCCAGCCTATATGTGTGCTGACATATATGTACTTATTGGGCGGCGGGGAAAGTCCGACACGGGCGTGACGGACGTATAAACTAGCCTACACGAACAGGAAACTTGAAGGAATCTCGAGCTATGCCTTGGTCAAATCAATCTGGTGGCAGTAATGGCGGAAGAGGTCCCTGGGGCGGTGGCGGCGGTCGCGGCGGCTCCGGTGGCCCGGGCGGACAGCCGCCTGATTTCGAGGACCTGATCCGCAAGGGCCAGGAACGCGTGCGCGGGATGATTCCCGGCGGCGCTTCCCCGACGATACTGGCCCTGCTTGTCGCGCTGGCTCTTGTGGTCTGGCTCGCGACCGGCCTTTACCGGGTCGAGGCCGGCCAGCAGGGCGTGACGCTGGTTTTCGGAAAGGTCGTCAATCCCGTGGTTCCCGCGGGGCTGCACTATAACTGGCCGGCGCCCATCGGTGAGGTTTTCACCCCGCAGGTGGATGAATTGCGCCGGGTCGATATCGGGTTTCGCGGCGCCGCCAATGCATCGAGTGGCCGGACTGTGGACCGTGAGGTTCCGGAAGAAAGCCTGATGCTGACAAGCGACCAGAATATCGTCGATGTGGATTTGACCGTCTTCTGGCAGATCAAGAACGCGGGCGACTTCCTCTTCAATATCCGTGACCAGGAAGCGACGGTTAAAATCGCCGCCGAAAGCGCCCTGCGCGAAGTCGTCGGACAGACGCGTTTCGATCAGGCCGTTACCGCGGGCCGCGAGGAAATTCAGGCAAAAACCATGGTGCTGCTGCAACGGATCCTGGACAGTTACGACGCCGGTATCGTTATCGGCAACGTGCAGTTACAGAAGTCCGATCCGCCGCCGGAAGTGATCGATGCATTCAACGATGTGCAGCGCGCCCGCCAGGACAAGGAAGCCCTGCAGAACGAAGCCGAAGCCTATGCCAATTCCATTGTGCCGGTCGCCCGGGGTCTCGCGGAAAAGGATATCCTCACCGCCGAGGCATATCGCGAACAGCAGATACAGGAAGCACAGGGCGACGCCGACCGGTTCAATTCGGTTTACGAGGCATACAAGGTCGCGCCGGAAGTAACCCGGCGGCGCATGTATCTTGAATCCATGGGCGCCGTGCTGGGCAGCGCGCGGAAAGTCATCATCGATCAGAACAGCGCCGGGTCCGGCGTGGTGCCGTATCTGCCATTGCCGGAAGTTCAAAGACGGCAGGCGTCGCCACCGCAAAACGGTCAGCCCGGCAACCAGCCCGCTAACTAGGCCTAGGAGAATTTGGACATGAAAAAGACAAGCCTGGCGATCCTGGGCGTTGTTGTCATCCTGGCGGCCGTCGGCGCCTGGACATCGCTGTACACGGTTCATCAGACGAAGCAGGCGGTTGTGCTGCAGTTCGGCAATCCCGTTGCCGTTGTCCAGGAGCCGGGACTGCACTTTAAACTGCCGTGGCAGGATGTCCGGATGTTTGAACGCCGGATTCTCAATCTCGACCCGCCGATATTCGAAATTCTCCTGTCCGACCAGAAGCGGATCAGGGTCGATGCGTTCGCGCGGTACCGGATCGAACAGCCGCTGGAATTCCTGAAGGTTGTCGGCACGGAAGTGATTGCGGTGAACCGCCTGGGCAATATCGTGAATTCGGCGTTGCGGCAGGTCGTCGCGCGGGTGTCGCTGCTCGAACTGCTTTCGGAACAGCGCGGCGAACTGATGCAGCAGATTCAGGCCGAGGTGGCTGCGAGATCCGCGCCGCTGGGCATCAGGATCGTCGATATCCGGATCGGACGTACCGACCTGCCGACTGAAACCAGCCAGGCGGTGTTCAACCGGATGACGACCGAACGGAACCGCGAAGCACGGGAACTGCGCGCACAGGGTCAGGAAAACGCGCAGAAAATCCGCGCCACCGCGGACCGCGACCAGGTTGTCATCCTGGCAACGGCAAAGCGCAGGTCGGAGCAGTTGCGCGGTGAAGGCGACGCTGAACGCACCCTCATCCTGGGGCAGGCCTATGGCAAAGACCCCGAATTCTTCCAGTTCTACAAGTCGCTGACGGAATATTCGGAAAACCTTATCGGTAATGACACGACGATGGTGCTGTCACCGAACAGCGATTTTTTCAGGTTCTTTAACGACATCTACGGGACGGAGAAGAAGGAATAGCCGCCGGTCGACGTTCGATGGCTGACTTCGTTACCGCGCTGGGGCTGATACTGGTGATCGAAGGCGCCCTATACGCGCTGTTTCCCGACGGCATGCAGCGGATGATGCGGGCGGCGCTCGAAACGCCGGCGTCCCGCTTGCGTACCGGGGGAATGGCCGCCCTCCTGTTGGGTTTTGCCATCGTCTGGTTCGTCAGAAACTGACCGGTCCGCACCGGATATTCCAGTCCCGGCCCGTCGTAACGCGAACGTGTTTACCGCTGCCTTATTTGGGTCAAAAACAGATAATATTGTGGCATATTTCGGTTAGGATTGATCGTAGCGGTTCGGGTTGGATTGGCGCATCTGGGGGCCGGTGACTATGGAGGTTTTCGTGGATCGAATGATTAGCGCCGTGCGGGCGCGTGCGGCAATGCCGGTTCGCTGGCTCTTTGTATTGCCGGTGGCGGCAATGCTGGCCTGGCAGCCGGCCCCGGCCGCCGCGCGCGGGGTGCCGGAAAGTTTCGCCGATCTGGTTGAGACGCTGTTGCCGGCGGTGGTCAATATTTCCACGACCCAGAAGGTCGAGCAGGTGGCGGAAGGCGATCAGCATCCCGGCTTCCAGTTTCCGGAAGGGTCGCCGTTCCGGGATTTTTTCGATCAGTTCAACCGTCGCCGGGGTGACCGGCCCCCGCGTCAGGCGAATTCGCTCGGCTCCGGCTTTATCGTCGATCCGACAGGCTACGTCGTGACGAACAGCCACGTCATAGAGGGCGGCGAAGAGATCACGGTGATCCTGCATGACGGCGAAGAATACAAGGCGGAAATCATCGGCCGTGACAAGAAGACGGATCTGGCGCTGCTGAAGATCGTCGTGGACAAACCGCTGCCGGCGGTCAAGTTCGGCGATTCCCGTACAGCCCGCGTCGGCGACTGGGTGATAGCGATCGGCAATCCCCTTGGCCTTGGCGGCACTGTTACGGCCGGCATCGTGTCCGCGCGCGGCCGGGACATCCGCTCCGGACCCTATGACGACTATATCCAGACCGATGCGCCGATCAATCGCGGCAATTCCGGCGGTCCCCTGTTCGACATGAAGGGCGACGTCATCGGGATCAATACGGCGATCCTCTCGCCCTCCGGCGGCAGTATCGGTATCGGCTTTTCCGTGCCCGCCAATATTGCCGCGAACGTTATCGACCAGCTGCGCGAATTCGGAACGACGCGGCGGGGCTGGCTCGGGGTCCAGATTCAGACGGTGACGCCGGAAATCGCGGAAAGTCTCGGCCTCGGCAAGGAACGGGGCGCACTGGTCGCCGGCGTCATGAAGTCCAGCCCCGCCGAGGCGGCGGGCGTGAAACAGGGTGACGTCATCGTCGCCTTTGACGGGAAGCCCGTCGATGAATCGCGGAAGCTGCCGCGCATGGTTGCCGAAACCGGCGTCGGCGAGGACGTGCCTGTCCGGGTCTGGCGCGACGGCAAGGAAATGGGCCTTACCGTCCGGCTGGGCGAGCTTGAAAAGGTCGATGAAGCGTCCCTGACGACCCGTGGAAGCCGCCACGATACCGGTGGCGATACAAGCCGGAACATCGATGAACTCAGTGTCGCGCTGTCGCCCATTACGCCGGAACTGATGCAGAAATACAATATCCAGCAAGAGGTGAAGGGCGTCGTTATCACGGATGTGAAAAAGGATAGCGATGCCGCCGACAAGCAGCTGAACCCGGGCGATATCATCGTTGAGGTGAACCAGGAACCGGTTGCCTCGCCGGACGATGTCGCCAGGCAGGTGCAGCAGGCGCGTGAAAAGGGCCGCAATATGGTGCTGCTGCTGATCGACAAGGATGGCGATATGCGGTTCATCCCGCTGAAGATCAACCCGAACTGATCACGCACCCGGGAAGAAGTGAATACGGCGTCGGCGAAATCCGGCGCCGTATTTTGTTTCTGGGTCCGTCAGGCGCTTGAACGGGTTTAGGGATGATGGAATTCGTCCCGGCGGTAGCCCTGCAGGTACAGCAATGCGGTCAGGTCGCCATGGTCGATGCGGGCGTGGGCGGATTCCGCCACGATGGGTTTGGCCCGATAGGCGACGCCCGTACCCGCGGTCGCCAGCATGTCGAGGTCATTGGCGCCATCGCCGACGGTGATGGCTTCCTCGGGTGTAATGCCAAGCATCTGCGACAGCCGGTCCAGCGCGTCGCGCTTCGCCGCGCGGCCGAGGATGGGGCCGGCAAGCCTGCCGGTCAGGACGCCGCCGGCGATTTCCAGCCGGTTGGCCTGATCGTAGTCGAATCCGAGCCGCCTGCGCACCCGGTTGGTAAAGAAATCGAAGCCGCCGGAAACCAGCGCGCAATAAGCGCCATTGGCCCGCATGGTGGCGACCAGCGTCGCGGCGCCGGGCATCACGCGGATTGCCGTCAACGCCCTGTCCAGCGCCGCGCTGCTCATGCCTTCCAGCATCGCGACCCGCGCGCGAAGGGCGCTTTCGAAATCGAGTTCCCCGGCCATGGCCCGGGCGGTAATGGCGGAAATCCTGTCGCGCAGGCCGAACTCTTCCGCCAGTTCGTCGAGCATTTCGTTTTCGATGATGGTCGATTCCATGTCGGCGACAAGCAGCCGCTTGCGGCGCCCTGTGGCAGGCTGTGCAACGGCATCGATTGAACGGCCTGCCAATTCCGCCCGGACAGCGGCGCCGGCCGATACCGTATCGAGCCCTGAAAAGGGAATTTCGCAGGCGGTGCCGGTGGCGAGCCAGTCGGTCGCGCCGGTTGTCGCGTTCTTGCCGGCCAGGATGGCTCGGGCTGCATCGGCGTCTGCGTCACTAAGACCGCGACCTTCGACCGGGGCTATTAATGTCAGAATACTTTCCATCGGACGTCCCGAGTACCGCAGCGGTTCCCGGCTGGCAAGCGGTATTGCCGTCAGGAAAATACGGTGTCCACCGCACGCGGGACCGTCATCCATACCGGGGCGGTGCGGTTCTGTCAGCCAGGCCGAAGAATTTTCGAGAACCGGACCGCTTCCCTGTCATGTCCGGCATCGGTCAGATGCGCGTGGACGCCGTATTTTCCCGCACCCAGTGTTGCCCAGGATTCGGGTAACTGTATTGTCGCGCAGCCATGATGCTGCGCAACATCCTCCATTGCCTCAATCAGGCGCGGGATCGCGGCGGCGCAATCGCCCGAATCCAGCGCGACGAACAGACGAACATATGCCGCACGGATGACGGGAAACGCATTGGCCACATCCTCCCATGAAAGGGGCTTGATTATATTTGACCGGTGCATGACATCTTCACGTAGGTCAATGTAAGTGTGTCATAGTTCCCGCAAGATAGTGAACCTGCATTGATGCAGGTCAATGCAGAGCGGACGGGCACGGCAAATTCACTATCGGGGGGCAGAAATGGACATGAAGGTTAACAGGCAGGCCGCCGCAAGGCCGGACTTGATCTCTAATCCCTGTGCTGCATGTTCCGTCCGCGATTTATCGATCTGCAGTGTCCTCAATGGGGATGAATTGCGGGATATTGCATCCATAGCGACGAATCTGGAATTCTCGCCGCATGATCCGATTATCGATGAAGGCGAACCGGCTGGGTTTTTGTACAACGTTACAGGCGGGACAGTTCGCCTGTACAAGCTGCTTCCCGATGGCCGGCGCCAGATAACGGGATTCCTGAACAACGGTGACTTCATGGGAATCGCCCTTAACAACAGCTATTCGTACAGCGCCGAAGCTGTTGACCGGGTCAAGGTATGCCGTTTTGCGCGCGGCAAGCTGGAAGTGCTGCTCGACAAATACCCGCATCTTGAACGAAGAATGCTCGGTCTGGCGTCGAATGAACTGATTCAGGCGCAGGACCAGATGATGCTGCTTGGCCGCAAGACAGCGAAGGAAAAGATCGTCACCTTCCTGCTGTCGCTCTCGAAGCGGCAGTTGAAGATCGGCGGCAAGGCGTCGCCGGTCGCATTGCCCATGAGCCGGACCGATATCGCGGACTATCTGGGGCTCACGACGGAAACGGTCAGCCGGACATTTTCGCTGCTGAAGCGGGATCACGCGATCCGTATAGAACAGGGCGGCATGGTTTCCCTGCCGGATATCGAGGCATTGCAGGACGTCGCCGACGGCTACTGATCGCAGCCGTCCGGCCGGTCAGGCGGAAAACAGCTTCGTATAGGCGCTGACCATGTCAGCCTGTGAATAGTGGCTTTCGGCATGCCGGCGGTTGGCCTGGCCGATACGGTCGCGCAGATCGGCATCGCCGGCCAGGGTCGACAGGATATCCGCGAGCGCCCGCGCATCGCGATTCACGATCAGCGGCCTGTTCGGGTCGGAAACGATATGCCGGACATCGCCGACATCGACACCGGCGACGGGCAACCGCGCGGCCATGGCTTCCAGTACGCTGATCGGCATCTGTTCCGTATCGGAAGACAGGGCGAATATGTCGAACAGCGACAGCACCGGCGCGGGGTCTGCGATATATCCCGTGAAGGTAACCTTTTCCGCGACGTCGAATTTTATCGCCGCGGCTTCCAGCGCCGGCCGTTCCGCGCCATCGCCGACGATGACGAGGCGGATTGCCGGATTTTTGGCGACGGAAATCGCAAAGGCCTCGATGAGGCGCGTCAGGTTTTTCTCCGGCCGCAACGCCGCGACGGTGCCGATCACGGGTCCCGCACCATCCAGTCCAAGCTGGCGGGCATATGCCGGATCGGGCATATTGTCGAAGCGCGTGCAGTCAATGCCGTTGGGAATAAAGGCGACATCCCCTGGCGGAAGCCGCCAGGTTTTCGTCGCGATTTCATACAGGGTCCGCGACGGGACCACGGTGGTCGTATTGCGCCAGAAGGCCAGCCGCCGGAACAGGACGCGCCGCTGCAACTGGCCCTCTGCTTCTTCGGGGCCAAATCCATCGACGATGTGGATATGAGGGCAGGAGCGCCCGAAATTCGCCATGGCCCATTCGATGGCGCCCCAGTTATAGGTAACCAGAATGTCGGGTCTGAGCGTGTTGAGGGCACGGCGGAAGGCCAGGACGTTGCCGGCGGTATTGCCCTTGGTAAAGCGGGTCTCGAAGATTTCGCAGGGCGCATCTTCATTGAACAGCTTCATGCTTTCGTATTGACCGTCCATGGCGAATAGCCGGTGTACGAATTCGCCAAGCCCGTTATTGACCAGTGTCGCGAAGCGAACCTGCTGGCCGCCGACGCTCAGGGTGGAAAATACATGCAATAGAATGCGGGGTGGTGTCTGGTTCACTGGCGCCATGGCCATGCTTGCTTTCGGAAATATTGGCGAAGAAGTCTCGTCACCCTGAACCGCGGGTCCTGCTGCCGCATGATCCGAGGAGTCGTAATGTGCTTATAGGACAGTTGGTATGGCGATTAAAGCGCGCGCCGCATTCGGCGGGACGACCGAACTCAACGAGCCATACGCTCAGTAATGCGGTGGCGGCGGTTCACCGGGGTCTTTAGACCCGGCAGTATCCCTCAGGTCGGTCAGCCGTTCCTCGAGGCGCTTCAGCTTCTGCATCAACCCGTCAATCATGTCCCATTGCTGGCGCATCATGTCGCTGATGTCGCGGATCGCGCCTTCCTGATGGGTCAGGAGGGATTCAAGCGCGATGAGTCGCTCTTCCAGGTCATCACGTTCCGGCATTTCGGCCACATCCTTTCCGCGGCGGGAAAAACGTCCCTGCCGTAATTGCAGTTATTTTTCCGTCATGACGAAGACGCCGTTCCAGTTGTCGGCCGGCGGGTTGGCGATGTATGCCCGCGCCCGCGCCGCCATGACGGATGCGGGACCGTCTGTATCGGACAGACCGCTCCAGATCGACGCAGCGGCTTCAAAATCCCGGTTCCGGTAGCGCGCCAGCGCTTCTCCATACGCTGCGTCGGGCGGGTTTCCGGTCGCCGGAACCGGTTCGAATATCCGCAGCGGCGCCGCCTTGCCCTTGACCGCAACCGCGTCGATTTCCCGTAGCGCAAAGACACCCTTCAGCCTGTCCGCCGTATCCGGCCCGACGATAATACGGCATTTATAGACGCCCGGCAGGCCTTCCAGCCGCGCGGCGATGTTCACGGCCTCGCCGACAGCCGTGTAATTGTACCGCTTTTCAGAACCGACATTGCCGACCACCGCCGGACCGGAATTGATGCCGACCTTGACGTCGAAGGCGTGTTCGCCCCGCGCAAGGGCCGCTTCGCGTTTACGCGCGATGATGTCGGCAATCTTCAGGGCGGCGGCGACCGCGTGTTCGGCATGATCGTCGTCGGCCACGGGGGCGCCCCAGATCGCCATGACGGCGTCGCCGATAAACTTGTCGATATACCCGCCTGAGGCATCCACCTCGTCGGCGATGATCTTCAGATAGGCATTCGTCGTCTCCACCAGGGCTTCCGGGCCAAGAATGCCAGACAGCGCCGTAAAGCCCGACAGATCGGCAAACATGATCGTCACGTCGCGCTGCTCGCCGCCCAGTTGCAGGGCGTTCTCGCTGTCCGCAAGACGGTCGACCAGTGTCGGCGCAAGGTAATGGCCAAAGGCGTTCTGGATGCGCTTGCGGCTGCGCTCCTCGACGACGTAGCGGACCATGTAGGCGGCAACTGCAGCGGCGCTCAATGCGATAACCGGGTTGGCGGCATCGAGCCACAGGTCCCGGATCAGGGCCAGGCTTTCCAGGCCCCACAGCAGAAGGCCGCCCAGTACCGTGGCGGCGACAGCGAAGACAGGCGCCAGCGTAAATCCGATCATTACGCCGGCAAGGGCCGCAACGCCGGACAGCGCGGCGGTTTCAAATGCCGCGACGCGTGCCACGATATGCCCGTCCAGCACCGATTGCGCGGCAACCGCAAACAAGTGCACACCCGGACTATTGCCCGATTCCGGCGCCGATGCCGGAAGACGCCGAAGCGTGCAGTCCCCGGCCGTCGCCGATGGCGCGTCGGGCGCCGGCAGAAACCGGCTGCTTGAAACGATGCGGTCCTCCTCCGGCAGGTTCGTGCCGACAAAGACGATCTTTCCCGCGAAGGCTGCTTGCAGGGTCTGCGGCGCCGCTCCGGCGCAGCGCAGCACCTCGATCAGGGAATAGGTCGGCAGGGCCTCGGGGTGCCGGGTGGGCGCCAGAATGATTTCCGCCGGAATTTCGGAAATTCCGGCACGGGCCAGTGCTGCGCCGGCGAGGCCGAGGAACGTTTCGCCCTCCGGGGATTCCCGACGGCCGATATGGGTGCGCAGAATGCCGTCATTCTGCGGGAACAGATCGAGCGAGCCAAGCGCGTTCTGGTCCAGGGCGAGGGCCGCCATATGGGTCTGCGTCGGCAGGAGACGCGACGAGTAACCGATGACGATTCTATCCCTGGCGGCGTTGAGGGCTTCCAGGAACGTCCGGTCGTAATCGTTTTGGAACCGGTTAGCCGAATAGGAAAATACCGCATCGAACACGATAGTCCTGGCGCCCGCCTCCTCCAGTGCCGGGATCATCAGCGCCCAGACCGGCCCGAACAGGGCGCGCGGATAGGGTGCCAGTTCCGGCGAATCCAGGCTTTCGGCGTCAATGGCGATGATGGCGACCTGCGGTTCCCTGCCGCCGTCCGCGTCCTGCCGTGCGGCGGCGCTTGCGGAAACCGCGGTATCGAACAACAGGCCCGCCAGCCATCCGGGCGATCCCAGGAAATAGCCGCCAACCGCCGCAGTTGTCGCGCACAGAACAGCCGTCGCGACGACATGCCGCCATTTTCTCGCGCGGGCCATCGGTACCGGCCGTTCAGTCGAGGCGGATCAGCGTAAGCGTTTCCGAATTGCCGCCGCTTTTCGATTCGACGGTGAAGGTTTCCGGCGCTTCCTTGCCCCGGATTTTAACCGTAACCGAATAGGCCTGCCCGTTTTCCAGCGGCGGCGCATCGTCCGGCCAGGCGAAGGTGCGGCCGGGATTTGCGGCTTCGGTGATTTTCGTCCCGTCCAGCGACACCGTGATCGACTCGACGGATTCGCTGCGGTCGCCCACCAGTACGAAGGTCGGATTGGCGCCGACACGCAAGCGGCCCGCATTCGAAGCGCTGCGCAGGACAAGGCCGCCGATTTGCGATGCGCCGGCCAAAACAATTGTCTTCGGACATTTCGCCCGTTTTGTGGTGACGATATTGCCGCCGCGCAGGAGGAACCGCTCCGATGTAAAGCTGAGATCGCCGCCTTTTACGACAACGGTCTGGCACGTCGCGTAATGGACGAATTCGATTTCGGTATCCGCGTTTAGCGTCAGTTTCGTATCGGTTTGCAGTTCCGAGAAATTCTCGATCGCCGGGCTGGTTTCCCCGTTAATCGACGTTGCCAGCGCGGCCGGGCTCGCTGCGAAAGACTCAACCGGCAGCGCCAGTGCGGACAGGGCCATGAATAGCCCCGCAAGTATCGACCTGCTCATCATATTCGGTCCCCATGTCGGTATCGTTCCGGAAACGGTACCGCAAGTACAATCTGTTGGAAATTCCGCGCCTGTTTAAGTACAATCGATCATATCACAGATCGCGATGGGAACGAAATCGCGGTACTGTCGGGAACTGTGGCGTTGCAGGGGTGGTGAGGAAACGCAGTGCCGTTTTTACGACGCATCGTGCTTTGCGCTGCCCTTGCCGGGATGCTGGTCATTGCGCCCGGTGGTTCGGGGGCGCACGCGCAGGACGCGGCAGGGAACGCGGACGATCTTCTGGTTGTCGATTGCCTGTTGCCGGGCAAGGTCCGGCGGCTGGGCACGCGCGTCACCTATGTCAGCGAGCGCAAGGCCGTCAAGACGACGGCGTCAGAATGCGCGATCCGGGGCGGCGAGTATACCCAGGCGGATCGCGCCAGCTACACAACAGCGCTGAAGATCTGGCTGCCGCTGGCCAATGAGGGCGATCCCGTTGCCCAGACCTATGTCGGCGAAATCTATGAAAAAGGACTGGGCGTCGAGCCGCAGCACAGTATTGCCGCGGAATGGTACGCCAAAGCGGCCGAGAAGGATTTCGTCCGGGCGCTGCTGAGCCTGGGCGCCCTGTATGAGGAAGGCCGGGGCGTTCCGCAGGACAAGGAAAAGGCTGTCGAACTGTATCGCCGGGCGTCGGGCCTCGGTTCGGCCGATGTGCCCTTCGTTCCCAGCGAGGTGAAGCAGGAACTGGCATCCCTGCGGGCGGAAAAGCAGCAGCTCGAAGCGGAACGCGATGCCCTGCGCCGCGAACTGGACGCCATTCGCCGCAATCTGCAGGACGCGCAGGCCAAACTGCGCGACGGCGAAGCCCGGGCGCGCGACGCGCAGAAGGCACTGCAGGCGACCCGCGACGAATTGATGCGCGAAGTCACCGCCGGCCGCCAGGACCGCATACTGGAAATCACCGAATCGATGACCGAGCGGTCCCGCGAACTGGAACGCAGCGAAAGCGAGGTGTCGCGCCTCAAGCAGCAGCTTTCGTCATTGCAGCAGAAGGCGACGACCCTGCAGGCGTCGATGGGGGCGGCGCTGCAGGACAGCGAGGCCAGGGTCGCGCAATACAAGGCGGAGGCTGACTCGGCCAGGGCGGCGCTGACCGAATCGCGCGAACAGCTCGCCAGCGCGGAAAAATCCCTCCGGGAGCAGCAGCGTCGCATGGCCGCGCAAAACAGCGAGGTGGCGCAGCTGAAGCAGCAGCTCGCCGCCACCGGCGACAGGTCCAGAACGAGCGCGAATCGCGAAAAGGAACTGGCCGACCAACTGGCGGCGCAGGAGGCGGCGCTGGAATCCGAGCGCGCCCGCGTGGAAACCCTGCGGACGGACCTTGCCGCGGTGCAGGGCGCCGCTACGGCGTTGAAGGCGGAATCGGAAAAACGGGCGGCGGCCGAGGCCAGGCTCCGGAAGCTGAAAGAACGCGCCGCGCGGGCGGAACAGGCGTTGCGCGAACAGCGCAAGGTGACGGGCACGAACCGGGATGAAATCGAGGCGCTGCGTGCCGCGCTGAATGCGGAACGGGAATCCGCAAGCGGCGACCGCGCGCGGGAAGCCGAACTGGCCCGGGAACTGGCCGGACGCGAGGCCGCCCTGCAGGCGGAACGGGACCGGATCGCGATGCTGTCCGCCGAGGTCGATACACTGACGACCGATGCGGCGGCGCTGCGCCAGGAAGCGGACCGCCGCGCCGAAGCGGAAGCAAAGCTGAAGGAATCGTCCGCCCGCCTTGCGGCAGTGGAACAGGCGCTGGCGGAAGAGGAAAAGCGCCGGGCGGGACGCGGTCTCCAGGTTGCCACGCTTCGCAAGAATCTCGCCACGGAGCGCGCCGCGCGCGAACGGGAAAAGGCGAAACAGCAGGAACTCCGGCAGCGGCTGGATAGCCGCGAAGCCGAACTGGCGCGGGAACGCGAGCGGGTGGCGCAGCTGTCCGCGAATGTATCCTCCCTGAAGGATCGGGCCGACGCGCTGCAACAGGCCGCCGACAGGCAGGCGGCGGCGGAAGCGAAACAACTGGCCGCGGGACCGGTAATCGAAATGATCGACCCGCCGCTGCCGGAGACCCGTACGGCCGGCCTGCCGACGATAACGGCGGAGGCCGGTGACGAACGGTTGATCATCGGACGGGTCAGGGGCGCCGGCGGAATCATGGCGCTGCTGGTCAACGATGCCGAACACAAGCCGGACGATGCGGGCCTGTTCCGGATCAGCGTGCCGCTGTCCGACGAAAAGACCACGGTCCGGGTTGTCGCCGTGGACGCGAACGGGAAACGGTCGACGGAATCCTTCATGCTGCTGCGCAAGGCGGTGGCGGCGCGCAGCGCCGTCGGGGCGGTGGCGCCGTTGTCGGTCGCTGCGGATGTGAATTTCGGCCGTTTTCATGCGCTCGTTATCGGCAATAACGACTACCGGATGCTGCCGCAACTCAAGACGGCGGTCGGCGACGCGCAGGCCGTCGCCGCGCTGCTGAAGCAGCGATACGGCTATGACGTGACACTGCTGGTGAATGCGGACCGCTATGCGATCCTGGCGGCGCTGAACAGGATCCGCGAGGACCTGAGCGAGGATGACAACCTGCTGATCTATTACGCCGGGCATGGGGAACTCGACCGGGTCAATAACCGGGGTCACTGGCTGCCGGTGGATGCGGAGCCGACGAGCACGGCGAACTGGATTTCGAATATCCAGATTACCGATGTCCTCAACGCGATGGCGGTGCGGCAAATCCTCGTGGTGGCCGATTCCTGTTATTCCGGCACGCTGACGCGGGCATCGTTGGCGCGGATCGATGCGGGCATGTCCGACGTGGCGCGCCAGAACTGGATCAGGCTGATGGCGCAGAAACGGGCGCGCCTTGTTCTGTCGTCCGGCGGCGTACAGCCCGTGCTGGACAGCGGCGGCGGCAAGCATTCGGTGTTCGCGAGTGCTTTTCTGGGTGCTCTTGAAGCGAATACGGGTATAGTCGAGGGGCAAAGACTGTACCGAATGGTATCGGAGCGGGTGACGAATATTGCCGCTGCAAAGGATTTTGAGCAGGTGCCGCAATATTCGCCGATCAAGTATGCGGGGCATGAGGCCGGGGATTTCTTCTTTGTACCGACAGTTAACTAGCGGATATACCGGGGTGGGATGATGATAGGCTGGGACCGATCCGGAAACGGAATTCGAAATGCAGGCCCGATTCGGGCTTTGACGGTCGCGGCGGGCAGTGCGGTCCTGTTTGCGGCGCAAGGCGCGTTCGCCGCGAACCAGGCGCTCGAAGACCTGTTCATTACCGCCTGTACCGGCGCGGTTGGCGACATGGCGACCTCATGCGGCAACGCGCCCGGATCGCTGTTGTCGGGCGACGCGGAATCATCCATGAACCCGTCACAGGCGCTGACAAGCAACGACCTGTCGCTCAGCCGGGCGAAGACGATGATGCGCGAAGCGCAGGAGCGGCTCGACAGGGAACGACAGGAAAAGGCCGGAATCCCGACCGGCCGCAATGCCGGCAATTCGGTGGAATTCGGCGCGCTCAGCCTGTTTCTGAACCTGACGGGCGAAATCTTCGACCGCGACCGGCTGCTCGATATCGACAACGAAAAAGGCTATGACGGCTGGAAAACCGGCTTTCAGTTCGGCGGCGACTACCGCGTCGGCGACAAGCTGGTGGTCGGCGCGCTGCTGGGCTACGACCACAGCGAGTCGAAATTCGATCCGGACCAGCCCGGTGTGGGCTTCAATCCGGGCGGCGACGAGGGCGGTACACGATCGGACAGCCTGCTGGTCAACGTCTACTCCAGCTACAACGTGACCGACAGCTTCCATATCGACGGAACGCTGGGCTACGGCTACACGGATTACACCTTCGACCGCAACGCGATCTTCCAGAACACGGCGCGGAATTTCGCGGCCGGAATCAGCACGGTCGGCGAAACCCATGGCCAGGAATACAGCGCCAGCGTCGGCATGGGGTACGACTTCTACCGCAATGCGTTCAGCTTTGGCCCCTATGTCCGGGTCAGTTACAGCCGCAGCGTGATCCAGGGCTATACCGAGGAGGATCGCAGCGGAACGGGGCTCAACATGACCATCGGCGAAGACTCCGTGACGTCGCTGACGACGACAGCCGGGTTCCAGGGCAGCTATGCCGCCAGCACCGACTGGGGCGTCCTGGTGCCGCAGATGCGCGTCGAATACGAGCATGAATTCGACAGGGACGTGCGCTCCATCACCACCTCCTTCGCGCAGACCGGGGCGGCGAACAGCCTCGCGGTTTCCACCGACAAACCGGACCGCGACTATGTCAACCTGGGCGCCAGCCTGCTGTTCGTCCTGCCGAACGGCTGGATGCCCTTCGTCGATGTGGAAACGCTGGTGTCTTACAAGGACCTCGACCGCCAGCGGTATACCGCCGGGCTGCGCGTCGAATTCTGACCCGGCGCATCCATCTTCGCCAGATGCCGTGTCGTGTTTAACCCGCCTCCCCGCCTGACCGGCGGGCCGGGAACAAAGCATTGGCCAATCCGGCGGGTCGTCTCCTAAAGTCACGGCAATACAGAAACATGATGGGGGAAAGCCATGTCGATGCAGTTCGGGATCATGATGCGGGGCCAGTTTCCGGCGGGGGACAATGTCGCCGACCGGTTCGCGGAAATGATGGAACAGGCGCGCCTGGCGGAAAGGCTGGGCTACCACTCCATCACCAAGGGCGCGCATTACAGCACCCATCCCCTGCAGGACCTGCAGCAGGTTCCCTTCCTGTGCCGGGTCGCCGCCGAGGCGCCCGGCCTGCGGCTTAACACCGGGGTGCTGCTGCTGCCGCTGCACAAGCCGCTGGACGTGGCCGAACAGCTGGGTACGCTGGACATCATCACCAACGGCAAGCTGATCTTCGGCTGCGGCGTCGGCTACCGCGATGTCGAACTGGCCGCCTTCGGCACCTCGAAGGCCGAGCGCGCCGGCCGCTTCGAGGAGAACCTGACCGCCATCAAACGGCTGTGGACCGAGGAAACGGTCACCATGAAGGGCTCCCATTTCGAACTGATCGACGCCGGCTGTTCGGCCAAGCCGGTGCAGAAGCCGATGCCGCCCATCTGGATCGGCGGCAGCGCCGACGCGGTCATCCGCCGGGCGGCGCGCATGGGCAACTGCTGGTATGTCGGTCCGAACGACCGGCTGGAGGAACTGGAAAGCCAGGTCGAGACCTACAGGCGCGCGCTGGACGCCGAAGGCAAGCCCTTCCCCGACGAGTTCCCGCTGCGCCGCGAGGTATTCTGCGCCCCCACCCGCGAGGAAGCCTATCGCCTCGCCGCTGGGCCGATCATGACCAAGTACAGGGCCTATCACGAATGGGGCCTCGGCCGGTCGCGGTCGGATTCGAAGGACGAGCTGGGCCAGCCCTTCGAGGAACTGCTGAAGGACCGCTTCTTCATCGGCTCGCCGGACGATGTGGCCGAGCAGATCGTCAGGTTCAACAGGCGCGTCGGCATGAACCACATCGTGATGAGCATGCACTGGCCGGGGCTGGAGGTCGCCCGCTCCATGGAGAGCATGCAGCTGCTGGCCGAGGAGGTCTTCCCCCGCGTCCGGCAGGGGCTCTGACCGCATGACCGCCGAAGCCGAACGTTGCGCCACCGGTCGGGCGATCCGCGAAATGGCATGAGCCGCCGTAACGGATTGCACCGCCGCCGCGTTGCCCCTATATCCACGCCGGGCGGGAGCAAGCGGAAGGACGGCGGCCGATGACAGACAGCGTGAACACGACGACACTGACAGACAGGATGCGGGCGGCGGTCGAATCGACGGTATTCCAGCGCGCCATCACGGCGCTGATCGTGGTCAACGCGATCACCCTCGGGCTGGAAACCAGCGCCGCGGTCATGGACGCGGTCGGCGGGCTGCTGGTCGCGCTGGACCGGGCGGTGCTGGGCGTCTTCGTGCTGGAACTGGCGATCAAGATCGCCGTCTACCGCACCCGGTTCTACCGCGATCCGTGGAACCTGTTCGACTTCATCGTCGTCGGCATCGCCCTGATCCCGGCGACCGGCAGCCTGTCCGTGCTGCGTGCGCTGCGGGTGCTGCGCGTGCTGCGGCTGGTCTCCACCGTGCCGTCGATGCGCCGGGTGATCGGCGCGCTGCTGCATGCAATCCCCGGCATGGGCTCGATCATCGCGCTGCTGGCGCTGGTCTTCTATGTCTTCTCGGTGATGGCGACCAACCTGTTCGGCGCGGCCTTCCCGGACTGGTTCGGCGGCGTCGGCGCCTCGGCCTTCACCCTGTTCCAGATCATGACGCTGGAAAGCTGGTCGATGGGCGTGGTGCGGCCGCTGATGGAAACCTTCCCGCTGGCCTGGATGTTCTTCGTGCCCTTCATCCTGCTGACGACCTTCACCGTGCTGAACCTGTTCATCGGCATCGTGGTGGATGCGATGCAGTCCCAGCACGCGGAGGAAAACGCGGCGGTCCGCGCCGCCGAACAGGCGCAGGTCGCGCAGGGGCAGAAAGACCGGGACGAGATCCTGGCCGAAATCCGCGCCCTGCGCGCGGAAGTGGCGGCGCTGCGCACACGCTGAGGCGCGCCCCCCGATTCCCCCGCCTGAAGGAGAGAGAAAAAGTATCGGATTATTGGCTTTTATTGGCATTTCCTGGCATCCCGCGCCGCGCAGACGGCTCCGCCGCCCCACCTCACCCCGACCCTCTCCGCCCCAATGGGGCAGAGAGGGAGTGCAGGCCGCCCTCGTCCACCCATTTCTTTGCACCCTCGCCCCAATTTGGGGGAGAGGGCAGGGTGAGGGGGCGCCGGGTCGAAATCTGCTGAAAGCGCATAATTTCCACGCGCCGCGTGTCCCCCACCCTCATCGTCCGGCCGCCCTCGCCGCCTTCGCCGCCTTCGCCAGCGTGTGTTCGCGCCAGGCGATGTAGCTGACGCTGGCCATCACGATCAGCCCCCCGGCCCAGACATACACATCCGGCGGGTCGCCGAAGATGAAGATGCCGATCAGCGTCGCCCAGATCAGGCGGAAGAACTCGAACGGCGAGACCACATGCGTCGGCGCGCGGCGCAGGGCCTCCGCCATCAGCAGATGCGCCAGCGCCCCCGACAGCCCGATGGCGATCAGCCAGGCGTATTGTTCCGGCGTCGGCCAGGTCCAGTCGATCAGCGCCGCCGCCAGCGTGACCGGCGTCATCAGCAGGTACATATAGGCGGTGATGGTCACGCTGGAATCGGTCCGCCCCAGGGTCTTGATGACGATGATCGCCCCGGCCCAGCACAGCGCCGAGCCCAGCACCAGCAGCGTGCCCCATTCGAAGCTGGCGGCGTCCGGCCGGATGATCACCACCGTCCCGGCGAAGCCCGCGATGATCGCCGACCAGCGCCGCACGCTCACCCGCTCGCCCAGCACGACGATGCCGATCAGCACGGCGAAGATCGGCGTGGTGAACTGCAGCGCCGTCACCGTCGCCAGCGGCGCCACCGACAGGGCGATGAAGAAGCCGAAGGCGGACAGCGTCTGCAGCCCGGCGCGGCACATATGCAGCCCCAGCCGCTCGGTCCGGAAGATCGCCAGGCCGGAGCGGAAAATCCACGGCACGAAGAACAGCAGCGCCGTGACCGTGCGGAAGAACACGATCTCCAGCATCGACAGGTCCGCCGACAGCCACTTGGCGGTGGAATGCTGGAAGATCAGCACCACCGACGCCGCGATCATCAGCGCGATCCCGCCGAGGCTGCCGGACAGCGCCCCCGCTTTCGGCGGCGCGGTCACGGCGCGTGGCCGCCGGCGGCGAAAAAGTGTTTTTCATCGGCATTTATCGGCATTTATCGGCTTTTCCTGGCATCGCGGCAGGCGCGACGCGCGCCGCGCCCCCCGATATCTAGCACCGATCGGTAAAAATTGGCATCGGTTCGCGGTTGCGGGCGTTCCGCAACGGCCGGCGAAAAAATTCTCCTCGATTAACATCGCTTAACATCGCTTAACATCGGTCATCATTTTTTATCGTTCCCGGCGGTACGCGTCTTCCACGGTTTGCCACGCACGGTTTGCCTCGTCCTGTGCGGCGAAAACTTTCCGCCCCGATTAACATTGCTTGACATTTGTTATCATCCCGGCCCGCGCGGCGCTGGCATGATTGACCGGCATTGGCGGGCATACAGCCGCTCAAGGCGGACCCCGTCTCGTCGAAGGCTGAACCGTCTTCGGGGGGAGCGGGAAGGGTGAGGGGCTCTCCGGTCCTGGAACGTCTCTGCCCTGCCCGCCAGGAAATAGGAAAAAATACATCAAACTATGTAAAATGTCAAGAAGTATGGGAAACGGGTAGCGTCTCGGTTTGTGCATTGATGCAATACACCACCCCGGACCCGCTGCACTGACCCGCTACGCGCAACGGGAGAAAAGATCATGAATCAGGACACAAAGACGTTCCGAGCGGCGGAAGGTGTGCTATTTATGCGATATGAACCGTCGCACATTCCTCTCTTTGTCAACGGGATTCGCCCTGTCCGGCGCGCTGGCGGCGCGGGGTTCAGTCATGGGTAACGTGCTCGTCAACGGCGATTTCCGCTATGCGCAACGATCCATGGTGCAGCCCGGCACACAGGTCATGTTCGATGGCCCTGGGGGCTTCACCTTCGACCGCTGGTGGGTCAATCAGAACAGCGATCAGGTGGACGTCAAGCAAATCCCGGGATTCATGGGCTTCCCGCACGCCTGCCGCCTCCACCGGAAGCCGGGCAGCGTTTACGAGGGGGACTGCTGCATCATGCAGACCATTCCTTCAGACGTTTCCATGCGGCTGGCGGGCGGGCAGATCACCGTCCCGATCGCGGCGCGCAAGTCGACGGGCTGGACCGATGGGGACGGGCTGATGTCGGTATCCGTGTTCTATGGCACCGGGTTCGACGAAGGCAGCCAGGCCTTCGGTAACGGGTCGTGGGCAGGGCAGGCGCTGGCCGGGCGGGCTCGTTACCCGCTGACCGCTGCCGGCGCGCAGTATTTCCCGACATTCGATATTCCATCGAATGCAACGGAGATGGCAGTCGTTATTGACGGCCATTTCGCCGGGACGGCCGGGCCTGAAGACTGGTTCGACGTGACCGGAATCCGGGCAATACCCGGCATTGCGGATTACGCGCCTATCCTGAATGCCCGCGCGGATCTGCAAGACTGTTTATCCTATTACCAGCGGCTAAACCGTTTCGGAAATGCAACGGTCATCCCCGGCGCCCTGGTTTGCGCGGATGCGACCAACGCTTTCGGCGTGATCCGACTGAAGTCCCCTCTCCGGACAAATATCGGATACGACGTGCATTTCAGCGCGATGGACACGTTCCATTTCAATCATCCGAATGCGCTGGTGCCGAGCAGCTTGTCATTCTTCGGGCATGAGGATTTCGACAAGTTCTACCTCTGGGCCATGTTCCCCGACACGTTCGACCTGAAAAGCGGGTTCGCCATGTACCTGACATGCAATGCATGGCCGGCGAAGGCGTATATCGACGTGGACGCGGACCTTTAGCGCGCCAATTGGTTCTCATCCCCGAGTACCGGACAAGATGGCGGGACGGTGGCGGCAATTCCGAAATCGGTGACAGTGCACTATTTTTGGCGCGAGGAAATAAAAAGTGCACTGTCACCGATTTCGCATCGACCTTTAACGCAGGTTGGCGGTGCATTACTGACGGATGTCAGCAAAGTACTTTCACTGGTTTTGATCGCCGCCATCCTTGGGAGTTGTCTCGCGATAAGTTACCTGACAGAGCGCCGCCTAGCTACATGGCGGCGTGCGGTAAACGCCTTGTTAGTTAGCAGGAAGCCGAGTTCACCTTTGGCGGAGCGTCCATAACAACTTTAGGTGGCAGCATTTCCGCTGCGCGCTTTCCTGGCGCCGCACCCGCCCCGCCGCCAAACCCGGAAACGTCTCATACCCGGCTTCCCGCACCGCGTCACACCGTCTGTGCGCCCCTGGCGTTCTCGACGCCATTTAGCATGGTCAGCCCGTCGAAAAGCTCCATGAACTGCGCATGGCGCAATTCGGCGCCGTATTCCGCGACATACCACTTCCAGAGATTGACGCTGTGCGTCGCGACGGACACGTGCGCCGCAAGGCCGAGGTATGAGTTTTCCGCATCGCCCAGGAACTTGATGAACAGCTGGGGCATGTCGTCCTCGACGAATCTCTGGTAGCTGAGCTCATAGGAGCTGATGACTCTTTGCGCGGCGACATAGCCCTCTTTCATCTTCTCCCGCAAGGCGCCGCGCCGCGCCCTTATACGCGATTGCTGTTCCTGCGGCAGCCTGACATGGTCGACCGGGTAGCAGAGCTGGTTATGCCCCACCCACTGGTACATCGTCTTCAGCCTGTCGAGCAGTTCGCTGAACCGGACCTGATAATAGCAGACGGCCTTCCAGGCGAAGAACACCTCGGGCGCCTTTTCGGGCGATATCTGCATCGCCCTGATGAAGGGTTCGATGCCCTCCACGTCGCGCGCCTGCCAGATTTTCGTGAGGAACCGTTCCACATACTGTTCGCGCGCCCTGTCGCCTGTCCCTTCCGCGACGGAACCCAGCGCCATCGTGACCAGCCGGGAGATCTTCTCCCGGATCGGGATCCTGATCTTGTCCCATTCCTGGTTGGAAATCGCGAAATAGTAAGGGTGAATGCCGCCTGCGATTTCCGCCTGCTCGGCCTTGCTCTTGAACAGGAACGGATCGAGGCTGTGCATCGAATCGAGCAGTGCAAGGATATTCATGTCCTGTTCAATGCGTTCGCGGATCTCATCGGTCTGGCTGCCGCTGGAAACCTTCTCCCCCAGGGCCCTGTAGAACCTGCCGTCGCTGAAGCTCAGCGATTCGCCGCCGTCATAGGGGTTGTCGAAATCATAGGGAAAATAGACGAGCGTGTTGACGATCATCGACTGGCGCGCCGTCGGCAGCGCCTTTTCGTAGCGCTTTATCAGGACGGATTTGTTCAGCACATCGTTCCGGAACAGCCGACCCACCGAGTCGTCGGGGGGAATCGACCTGCCGATCGCGTAGCAGTCGAGCGCGACCGACCGGCCCGACTCGATCATGTTGCGGAGTTGCGAGCGATCCATGTTCCGTGCCACCTGCGGCTGTTTTGCTACTTCATAATATATCCGGTTGATACAGGGAAGGTTTTAAAGCACCCGTTTGCATTGCTGGGTCGCCCGCTTGACGGCCATTGTCCGTCCGGCCTGTTCCGTGGCAACGCCATCGCCATCGCCATTCCCCGCCATATGGCGCGGCGAGGCGTGGAACCCGACGCCCGGTCCCGACGTTAAAGAAAAATATGACGGACATATGCCGCCGCGCGTCAAAGGCAGGAAAGGAGATGACACATGTGGTTCTGGTTGCTGATGCTCCTGTTGCTGGCCGTCATCCTCGCATGGCCGACCTGGCCCTATACGTATGAGCGCGGGGTGTATCGCCGCGGCGGCTACTGGCGGTACGGGCCGTCCGCCGCCGCCGCCGCAACAGCGGCGTTGATCCTGATACTCTTCTGGCTTGGTCTGCTCGTGATCGCCTGGCCGTGGGCGGCGACGCCGGTCGCTGTCGGGTGACGCCTGCGGGTCCGCACGGGGGCGCGGGCCGAAGCCTGAACCGAAATTTGCAAAACCTGAACGATGGAGGACGACAATGAACATCGAATCACTCAAGGATCTGTATGTGGCCGAGCTTCAGGAAGCCCGCTCGGTCGAGGCGCAGCTTTCCGACGCCCTGCCGAAAATGAAGGAGACGGCGAGCGCCGGAAACCTGAAGCAGGCCTTCGACAAACAGCTGGGCGAAACGCGCTCTCATCTGGAAAAAATGGACGCGATCCTGCAACGCCATGGCGCCGAGCCGCGCGCGCATCGCGACCAGTCGATGCAGACGATCCTTGCCGAGGCCGATAAATGGGCCGGCATGGTCGACGATCCCGCCTGCCGCGACGCCGGGCTTATCGCCTCGGCGCAACGTGTCGAACACTACGGGATGGCGGTCTACGGATCGCTCGCCACCTGGGCGAACCAGCTGGGCCTCGACGACGACGCAGGCGCGCTGCACGCGATCCTCGACGAGGCGAAGGCGGCCGACAGTTCGCTGACCCAGCTGGCGAAGGCCAGCGTCAACCCCGAGGCGCTGTAACGCCCTTACTTCGCCGCGGCGCCATGGCAGGTGCCAGGTCCCGCGCAGCGGTGCACTCTGTTCGGGACCTGCCCTAATTCGTCAGGACGGGCGGGAAGGCGATAAAGCCGCTGGAATTGCCGGACAGCTGGATACCCCCGTTCGGCAGGAAGGGCAGCAGGAACTGGTATTCGTAATTGACCTGGACCGACAGCAGGCTGGTGCCCGTCACGGGATCGATGGGCGCGGCGGCGGCGATCACGGCGGCGTCGCGATCGAACACGCCGGTCAGTTTCGACGCGGCATACGCCTCGATATCCGCCGCGGTGATCTGCCCCTCGCGCACGATGGCGAACCGGGTCGCTTCCTCCGCCGCATGCTGCAGGGCGGCCTGCGTGAAGCCCATCCGGCCCAGTTCCATGGTGCCGAAGATGGCCGTCAGCATGATGGGAACGGTCAACGCGAATTCCACGGCGATCGCGCCGCGGGCTTCCCTGCCCAGCCGGCGCAGGATGGCGGCGCAGGCGGCGGTAAGGTCGCCGGCTGTTTTCTTCATCGTCATCACGGTCGGGGTCATGTGCCGCATCCCTAGTTCAGGCGGACGGAGTTGGAGGCTTCCAGCGGGATCGTGTCCGGGACCAGCGGGTAGTTGAAGATCGGCGTATAGTCGCTCTTCAGCGTGATCTGCAGAAACGTCCGGCGCGGGCTGCAGGCCAGCGGCACGTCCGGTTCGGACACGCAGGTCACGGCCTGTTCATCGGGGCACTGGCAGAACACCGAGGCGCTGAGCTTGTCCGCGCCCGGGTCGCCGTCCAGGTAGCTGGCGGAATTGATCACCGCCTCCCGGATCGTCTGCAGGGATATGATCGACTCCTGTTCATCCGCGCTGGGGCCGATGGAGGGCCGCCGGACCAGGGCGAACTGCACGCCGGCCCGCACCGCGTTCGACAGTTCCGACTGCCGGGTGTAGGCCATCGAGAAGTCGAACACGCCAAGCGCCAGCACCGAGATCACCGACGCCATCACCGCGGTCTCGATCGAGACGATGCCGCGGCTGTCCCGCAGCAGGCGTCGCGGCGACACCGTGCGAAGGGCGCGCGCTTTGAATGACTGGAACATGAAACACTCCTCCTTCACGGTCGGGTCTACTGCAGCAGGACGACCTGCTCCTGGGGGGCGGAATCGCCGTCCAGCCCGACGGATTCGCACAGCGATACGGTATTGCGCAGATAGGACGTGCCGCTGAACTTCACGATGCGGGCGACGATCATGGTGCAGCCGTCGATATCCGATCCGCCGTTATAGGTGACCGGCTGGTTCTTGATGTAGACTGCCCCGACGAAGGTGAGCGCCGCGCCGCCGTTGAACTTGTTGTCGCCGGATTCGCCGGCGGCGGCATCCTGGTGCACGACGATCCCGGCGTATTCGCCGATGGTCGGCGCGGTCAGGGTGACGACGCTCTGCGCCCGGATGTCGATTTCGCCGATACTGGCCGGATTTTCGCTGGTCAGGACGATCGTGACGCCGTCGCCGGTCACATTGCCCTGGAACAGCACGTTACCGCTGTCGACGAAGTAGATGCCGGCCTGCATCGTGAGGGTCCGGTTCGGCTTGACCGTGAAATCGCCGCAGATCCGCACCGTGCCGCCCGACAGGGCGGGGCCGATGGTCTGGTCGCTGTCGACGGTGAGGCCGTTGAAGTCGCACGAGCCGCTGAGCGGCGGGAACTGCCTGTCCTTGAACGGGTCCGGGACGCGCGGCGAGAACGGCATCGGCGGCTGCTGGGTGATCAGTTCGCCGCTGCCGTCGACGACGATATCGCCGAACGACTGCGCCGGGTTGGCGATCAGCGTCGCGTTGCCGCCGACATACAGCGCGTCATTGCTGCTCGAATTCGAGGCGACGCCGCAGCCGACATTCGCATAGGTATTGCCGATGAATTCCACGGTCCGTCCGGCATCCTCGTCCAGCCCGATGACGCAGATACTGCCCAGCGTGCGGACGCCGCCGGTCGCGCTGGCGGAAACCGAGGGCTCGTCGTCCAGGAACAGGCCGGCCAGAAAGAAGGGCACCTTGCGCGTCACGGTGATATTGGCCAGGGGGATGGCGCTGCCCGGCGTCGCAAGGGGATCGGCATTGGCGACGGTCAGAAGATTGCCGGAGGTTTCCGTAAATCCGTTGCGGATCGCCTCGACCCGCGCGGCGGAATCCACGCCGGTCAGGTCGGCGCCTTCCCGTATCGCATAGGTCGCGGCGACGGCGGCGGCGTCGGCGATGGTCTGGGTCTGGCGCTTTTCCGAATACCACATGGCGACATCGATGCCCATGCCGGTAAAGCCGAGCACCGCCGTCATGGAAACCGCCGCCAGCGTGATCATCGAGCCGCGCCGGTCGGACAAGAGGTCCCTGAACCTGGATTGAACGGCGGGTCCGAACCTGATTTTCTTCATGATTCCCTCACGTATAGCCACGGCGTTTCCGCCCGGAACATGCAAAAATGAAACGAGTAATAACGGGCAGTAACACCTTCGTCATTACAATAATGACTGTTTTACAGGACAGTCAAAATAAATTTATTGTAATAATATCGGGGAAAAATGAGGTATTGTTTGAATAAATATTACGAATAATTTTCAGTGTATTTTGCGTATTTTGTGCATTTTGCGAATGCCGCAAACCGGGCGCGAACCGGCGCCTTCCCATAATCATGGAAAAAGGCCCGCCGGGGCCGCTCTGCCGGTGGCGGGCGCCCGGTTCAGGCGGAGGGGGCGTTCAATCCCCTTCAGCCATGGCGGTGGCGCGGCGCGACGGTTCCGAAGCCCGGCTGGTGCGCGTAATTGGCGCTCCAGAATTCCTGGATCAGGTCGGCCATCAGCGCCGGCTCGTATTTCGGCGGGTGGTCCGCGTCGACGAAGGGCGGCAGCACCGAAATCACGTTGGTCGATGTCGGGCTGTGGAAATAGGCGATGGCGTAGCGGTCCGCATCGCCCTCCACGATCACCCCGTGCGGGGTGGACAGGAAGCGGTCGTTGCTCATGCGCCGTGCGTAATTGCCGATATTGACCAGCAGCGTGCCGGGAATCAGCGGCGGCACCACCCACTCGCCGGACGGCATGCGGATGCGCAGCCCCGGCACGTCCATGCGCGCGAGGATGGTGAAGAAGCTGTTGTCCGTATGCGGCCCGGTGCCGAAGTCGTTGTCGCCGATCCGCGTCGGCGGGTAATGCAGGAAGCGCAGCTGCACATGGCCGCCATCGGTGAACATCGGCGCGAGGAAATCCGGCGCCATGCCCAGCGAAACCGAAAACGCCGGCAGCATCTTCTGCGCCAGCGCGTGCACCGCGTCGAAATACGCCATCACCCCTTCGCGGAACCCGGGCAGCCCGTCGGGCCAGGCGTTGCGCCCGCGCTTCGGCGTCAGCGGCATGGCGCCGGGCGCGGCCGGGTCGGTTTCGTGGGTGACGAAATAGGATTCGTTCTGGTTCGGCTTCGTCGCCCTGTGCACCGTCGAATGGCCCTGGGTGCTGGCGTTCATCGCCAGGTAGCCGATATTCCCCGCATCCAGCGACAGCGCCTGCTTGGCGGCCAGCGGCAGGGCGTGGAAGCGCTTCGATTCGGCGAAGGCGCGGGCGATCGGCGCGTCCGGAATGCCGTGGCGGCGAATGTAGAAAAAGCCCACATCCTCGCAGGCTTGCCGGATTTCCGCCGCCAGCGCCGCGCGCGCCCCCGCAGCCCCGGCGAAATACGGCCCGAGGTCGAGCACCGGAATCCGCGCCGCCGCCGCGTCCATATCCGCCGGTGCGTGCCGTTCGAACAGATGCATCGCCGTCCTCCCTTTTCGCCGCCACCGGGCGATGATAGCCGATGCGCCGCCCGGTTGTCAGCGCCCCGGATATGCGGCACGATTTGGGGAGGATGTCCCGCGCATCGCCTGTCCCCTTGCAGCACCTGTCAGGAAGCCCCCATGCATGAGCAGATGACCGGCCCGATCACCGACCCTTCCGCCTGGCGCGGTCCCGAATATGCGGGGCGCGACGACTGGGCCCATCACCTCAGCGCGGCCGAACTGGCCGAACTCGACGCGGCGCTGGACGGCGTCACCCGGGCCGGGCTGGCGCCGCTGGAATTCACCCGCGAGGCCTTTCCCCTGCCGACCCTCGGCCCGGCGCTGGCCGGCGTGCTGGACGAGCTGGAGACCGGCCGCGGCTTCGCGCTGCTGCGCGGCATCCCGGTCGACCGCCATGACGAGGCGGCGCTGTACCGGCTGTACTGGGGCATCGCCGTGCATCTCGGCGACATGATCTCGCAGAACGCGAAGGGCGACCTGATCGGCCGGGTGGAGGATGTCGGGGTCGATATCGACGCGGCCAACGCCCGCGGCTACACCACCAGCGCGCGGCTGCACCCGCACAACGATTCCTCCGACATCGTCGGGCTGCTTTGCGTGCGCCAGGCGCGGGAGGGCGGGCAGAGCACCATCGCCAGCAGCATGGCGATCTACAACGACATCCTGGCGCGCCATCCGGAATGGATCGACCTGCTGTATCGCGGCTTCCATTACGACGTGCGCGGCGAGGGCGTGACCGGCAAGGCGAACGAGGTGACAAGCCACCGCGTGCCGGTCTACAGCTTCTACGACGGCCGCCTGTCCTGCCGCTACAACAAACGCGCCATCGAGACAGCGGCGGAAAAGATGGGCCAGCCGCTCTCGGGGATGGAGAAGGCGGCGGTGGACGAAATCGCCCGCCTGACCCTCGACCCGGCCATGCGGCTGGATTTCGAGATGCGCCCCGGCGACCTGCAACTGCTCAACAACCACATGGTGCTGCACGCGCGTTCCAACTTCACCGACTGGCCGGAACGCGACCGCCGGCGCCTGCTGCTGCGCCTGTGGGTCAACCGCCGCGACGGTGAGGGCCGCCAACTCGCGCCCGATTTCGCCAACCGCTATAATACGGGGTCGCGGCGGGGGGTGGCGGTTGCGGAGTGAGGGCCCCGGTGGGGATGCGGCCAATGTGCGTAAGGCAAGGATCGCGGAGGACGGGCTAAGGTATTGGTGGCGGACCGGCATCATGGCGTAGGTGGCTTAGGGAGCGAGGGAAAAACATGCGGCGGACGAGTTCGGCGCGTTATAAATAATCGATGAGTATTTTGAAGTAATTTTAAAAATAAAAACCACTATTAAGCTCAAATATGAAGTTTGTATAATATTTCATTGCCTATAAAAGTAAAATTACAGTGGATGCACAATGGAGCATGGTTTAATTCTTTTTCTGTAGAATATTGAAATGAACGTTAGAATTGTTAACTAAATCATTTAAACGCAGAAAATTGTTTAGATTTTTATGTATTATGTAATATAACATAACTGGACACTATTATAATGAGGCTGCGAATGGCGACGCTGATTCGACAGGTAATATTAAAGAACTTTAAAAGTATATCAACTTGTCGGGTCGATTTACGTGATATTTCTCTTTTGGTTGGACCAAATGGCGCTGGAAAAAGTAATTTTATTGACGGCTTTCGATTAATTTCAGATGCACTTAATTCTACATTAGAATACGCGATACGCCAGCGTGGTGGGATTAACGAAGTTAGGAGAAGATCAGGTGGTCATCCGACGCATTTTGCAATTAGCCTACGTCTAAACTTGGGAAATGGGATGAATGGTCATTACGCTTTGCGCGTAGGGGCTAAGCCTGAGGGTGCCTTCACAGTTCAGCGCGAACAAGCGACTGTCTCTAAAGAAGGATTGACAGACGCGTTTTTTGTTGTCGAGGATGGCAATGTAATCAATGCTAGTGAAGAATTTCAAACACTCAGGCCTAAAGTAGAATCTGACCGATTGTATCTGACTTCGATTTCAGGTGTTGCAGAATTTCGGGTTTTGTTTGATGCCCTATCAGGGATGAGTTTTTATAATATTCATCCAGAACCGATTAAAGAGTTACAACCTCATGACAGCGGTGATAGGCTTGATCGAAATGGTTGGAATCTAGCGGCTGTGATTAAGAGGCTTCGGGAGGATCAGCCAGAAAATCTTCAGAGAATACAAGAATATTTAAAACAAATTGTTCCAGGAATTGAAGAAGTAAGCCATAAAAGCTATGGTCCAAGAGAGACTTTGGAGTTTCGACAGGCGGTACAAGGTCAATCTCATCCTTGGAGATTTCATGCAGCATATATGTCAGATGGGACATTGCGCTCTTTAGGTATACTTACAGCGCTATTTCATCAAACAGTTACTGAAGGTAAATCAATACCGTTTGTAGCAATTGAAGAACCCGAAATCACTATTCACCCCGCGGCTGCAAGTATAATTATGGACGCATTATTTGAAGCGTCAAAAAAAGAGCAGGTATTAGCAACGACGCATAGTCCTGACTTGCTTGATCATCCAGATATCAAGAGCGATTCAATTTTGGCGGTTCAAAATATAGAAGGTGAAACTCAGATTTTGCCTGTGGATGAAGCTGCAGTATCGGCTATTAGAGAATCTCTTTATACTGCGGGAGATTTACTTAGAGTGAACCAGTTAACACCTAATTCTAAATTAAAACCTAAGAGAATATCGGATAGAGACCTTTTTGGCCAATCCTAATGGCAGCAATATATTCAATTGTAGAAGGGCATGGAGAGGTGCGAGCTGTTCCTGTTTTGCTCAGGAGGATAGCTCAAGAGTTTTGTGGAATTTATGACTTAGATATTTTGGATCCTCATCGAGTTCCACGTGGACGAATGTTGTCCGATAATAGTGAAGATCTCAAGAAAGCTATCGAGCTTGGAAAACGACGAATTAGTAGTAAAGATGTCCCTGGGTTTATACTGGTTTTGTTAGATGCGGATGACGACTGCCCAGTAACGCTAGCGCAATCAATCTTTGGTCGAATTAAGAGGGATGATATAACTATTATTGTTGTTATAGCGAATAAAGAGTATGAATCTTGGTTCTTGAAAGCGATTAAGTCACTTAGAGGGACTCGGGGTATTTCTGATATAGCAGAACCACCAGATGATTCGGAGTCTATTCGTGATGCCAAAGGATACCTTGAACGAAATTACTTTGGGGATAATGAATTTTATCAAGAAACAGTAGATCAAGCTAGATTAACGTCAATATTCGATATTAATGAAGCACGATTATCTTCATCATTTGATAAATTTTACCGGGAAATATATGGTAACCTTATGGCTGATTAAATTTTAATAAAGCATATTGAATTTGTAGAGTGATGGTTTGTCTTCTTAACCTTCTTGCATTACTGAATTATGTACAGTGTGTACAGTGATGGTATTCGCGTGACAGTCGCCGCTCCGTCCGGGGTATTTTAAGCGGCTTTCTATTTCTAGTCCTCCTTTAGTTTCGTTGTTGCGGTATTGGGCGTCGGCAGGCCGTCGGTGAAGGTCTTGACCGGAATCACCGCATTCGAAGTTAATCACCACCGCCGCCCCATCATGCTTTCCGACACCGCCAATTCGGACTAGGGTTCCGTCTCAACAAAACAAAGCCACTGCCCTGCCCCGCCATTCCGGGGCGGCGTCAAAGGAGCCCCGCCATGCCGACACAAGCGTCAACCCCCGGAAGCCTCACCATCCGGGAGCCGGATGACTGGCATCTGCATCTGCGCGACGGGGCCATGCTGGCGGGGATCGTCGATTTCACGGCGCGGCAGTTCGCGCGGGCCATTATCATGCCCAACCTCGCGCCGCCGGTGACCACCATCGCCGCCGCCGAGGCCTACCGGGCGCGTATCCTCGCGGCGCTGCCGGCGGGGCGGCGCTTCACGCCGCTGATGACCGCCTACCTGACCGACGAGATCGATGCCGGCGAGATCGCGGCCGGGTTCGAGCGCGGGGTCTTTACCGCCTGCAAGCTCTACCCGGCGGGCGCGACGACCAATTCGGCCTTCGGCGTCACCGATGTGCGCAATATCCATGCGGTGCTGGCGCGGATGCAGGAGATCGGCATGCCGCTGCTGGTGCATGGCGAGGTGACCTCGCCCGATATCGATATCTTCGACCGCGAGGCGCGGTTCCTGGAGGATGTGCTGGCGCCGCTGCTGCGCGATTTTCCGGCGCTGAAACTGGTGCTGGAGCATATCACCACGGCGGAATCGGTGCAGTTCGTCCGCGCCGCCGGGCCCACCGTGGCGGCCACCATCACCCCGCACCACCTGCGCATCGACCGCAACGCCCTGTTCGCGGGCGGGATGCGGCCGCATGCCTATTGCCTGCCGGTGGCGAAACGCCGCCATCACCGCACGGCGCTGCGCGAGGCCGCGACTTCGGGCGATCCGAAGTTCTTCCTCGGCACCGATTCCGCGCCGCACCCCCGGCACGACAAGGAAAGCGCCTGCGGCTGCGCCGGCATCTTCTGCGCCCCCGCCGCGCTGGAAAGCTACGCGCTGACCTTCGACGAGGAAGGGGCGCTCGACCGGCTGGAGGGGTTCGCGTCGGAATTCGGGCCGCGCTTCTACGGGTTGCCGCTGAACGAGGGCACCGTCACCCTGCACCGCGAGGACCTTGCGGTGCCGGAGGCGGTGACGGGGGATGGCGGGGTCTGCGTCGTGCCGTTCCACGCGGGCGAAACGATCGGATGGCGCGCGGCGGAACGCGGCGGCAAGTGGAGCCGCGAGACGGGCGCGTGATGTTGAACAATGACAACTGGGGCAGCCGGGCGCGGTTCGGCATGTTCATTGTCGGCAGCGAGGCGGTGCCGGAAGCCGAATGGTGGGCCATGCTGCCGCCCGGCGTATCGGTGCACGCCGCGCGCGTTTCCGCATCGGCGCCCTGGGCGCGCTGGCGGGCGGGCCGGGCAGCGGTCGATCCGGCGGAGGATCTGGTCCGGGGCGCCCGGCAGTTCGCGGCCATGCGGCTGTCCGCCGTCGTGGTCGGGCACAGTTCCAGCAGCTTCATGGGCGGCAAGGGCTGGGACGAGGCGGTGGCGCGGAACCTGTCCGGCATGCTCGGCCCGGATATCGCCGTCACCACGAACGGGCTGGATACGATGGCGGCGCTGCGCGCCTCGGGCGTGCGGCGGCCCCTGCTGGTCATGCCGCCCTGGTACAATGACGAGGCGATGGCGGCCGGCATGCGCTATTACGAGGATCACGGCTTCGCGCCGGCGGGCGCGCTGCGCCATGACCCGGGCCCGGACTGGCGGGACGTGCCGCCGGGCGAGATGTACCCGCGCGGCATGGGATTCGCGCAGGAGGTCGAACCGCTGCGGGCGCAGATCGCCGCCGGCTGCCCGGCGGAGGCGGATGGCGTGCTCATCGCCGGGACGGGGTTCCGCTGCGTGGCGATCCTGGACGCGCTGGAGGCGGACCTGAAACGGCCGGTCCTGTCGGCGAACCAGGCCAGCCTGTGGCGCTGCCTGCAACTGTCCGGCGTGCGGGCCGATATTCCGGGCTACGGCAAGCTGTTGCGGCTTTGAGTCGTCACCGGTTCCGGTTCCGGTCGTACACCGTCCCGGCCTTCCATTCCGCCATCACCGGCTTGAAGCCGTCCTTTTCCAGCTTCGCGGTCCATTCCTCGCGCGTGTTGCTGAAATGACCGGCGAGGCTCATCTCGAAGTTGATCTCCATCATCTCGCGGAAGCCCATCTGGTTGGCGCTGCGGTTGATGGCGCGTTTCTTCATCATCAGGATTTCCAGCGGCACGCGGGCGATTTCCGCCGCCATGTCGTCGACCAGGTCGGCCAGTTCCGCCGCCGGGACCGATTTCGTCGCCCAGCCGCAACCCGCCGCCTCGATCCCGTTCATCGTGCCGTGCAGGAAGGCGAAATCCTTGGTCTTGCGCAGGCCCACCAGCGGCAGCCAGCTGCCCCAGATCAGCCCCTGCACCATGCCGGGCGCGGCCTCCACCGGGCCGATCTTCGCGTCATGCGCCACCGCGACGATATCCGCCAGCCCGGCCAGGATCGTGCCCGCCGCGATGCAGGGCCCGTGCACCTGGGCGATCACCGGCTTGGGGATTTCCCAGACCCGCATATAGGCGCGCAGCCGCTTGGAGAAATCGATCCGGTGGCCCTCGGTATCGGCGCCGGTCTCGCGCTCGCCGGGGACGAAATGCTCCCGGCCGTAGTCATGCCCGGAACAGAAGCCGCGCCCCGCGCCTTTCAGGACCACGACCTTGATGTCGTCGTCATCCTCGGCGGCGAGCATCGCGGTTTCGAACTCGCGGGTCAGCGCCTCGTTCAGCGCGTTGATCCTTTCCGGGCGGTTAAGGGTGATGGTGAGGCGCGATTCCGCCTTCTCGTAGATCAGGTGTTGGTAGGCGGTCATGTCAGCCTTTCTCCTTCGCCGGCACGGTGGCGATTTCATCGACCCAAGGCAGGGCGGAGCGGCGCCAGATCTGTCCCGCCGGGCGGAACCGCGCGCGCTGGGCGATCATGCCGACGCGCAACGAATAGGCGGGCGGGTTGTCCGGCGCGCTGGACGATATCGGCGCGCCGCAATCGCCGCAGAACATGTGCCGCCGCTTGCTGCCGCTTTCCGCCGTCTTGATATAGCTTTTCGGGCTCCCGCGCAGCAGCCGGAAGCTCTCCGCCGGCGCGCTCACATTGGCGCGGAAGGGCGATCCGCTGAGCTGCTGGCAATCGGTGCAGTGGCAGAGGCGGATGGAATCGGGGTCGACCTCCGCCTCATAGGCGATCGCCCCGCAATGGCACTGTCCGTCGATCTTCATGGGTTTCCTCCCGTGATGGCCGTCCTGCGGGAAAGCCTACCCCTGCGGCGATTGTGCCGCAATCGGGGGGCGCGGATCGGACTCGGGCGGGCGGGCGTCGGGCGGCGACATATGCGCGCAAGCCCGACGCCCCGCATATGCGCGCAATGCCGACACCCCGCATCGTGTCATCCCGGGCCTGACCCGGGATCCATGCGGCGGCTGATCTTTCAGTGCGGGTCGAGGCGCGATGCGGCGATGGATCCCGGATCGGGGTCCGGGATGACGGGTGCGGGGGCGCAGCCGGTCCGGGTTGACGGGACGCCGGGATGACGGGTGCGGGGGCGCGGCCTGTCCGGGATGACGGGGCGCCGGGATGACGCGCGGCGGGACGCGGACCGGACTCGGGCGGGGGTTCTGTGGTAGGGTGCGGGCGATGGGGCGGATTCTTTCGCTCCCGCAAATGAAATGGATAATTTATGACTGAATCGACCTCCATACGAAACATCCTCGACGGCGTGTCCGGCAAGCGGCTGTTGCAGGGTCTCGTGATCGGCGTCGTCGGTACGATCGGCTTCGGCTTCGGGCTGGGCGGCTGGACCCTCAGCGGCACCGTCGCCGAAAGGGTTCAGGTCGCCGAGGACGCGGCGGTTGTCGCGGTGCTGGCGCCGATCTGCGCCGAACGGTTCGAAAAGGCCGCGACGGCCGAAAACGGCATGGTGGCGGAACTCAGGGGCGTGAACGCCTGGGAACGCAACACCCATCTGATGCAGGCCGGCTGGGCCACCTTCCCCGGCGGCGAAAAGCCGGAATACATGGTGGCGCGGGAATGCGCCAGCCTGCTGAACATGGCCTACAAGTTCGAATAGGCGGTTCGCGGCGCGATGACGGCGCCGGCAGGACCCGCCTGCTCACTATCGCGAGGAACCTGCCGGAACCGGCGGGGCCACCAGTTCCTCGGCGGCGTCGTGCAAGGCCGCGCCGAGCGCTGCAAAGAAGCGGCAGGTGAAGGCCGCCCGCATCGCCGCCGCCTGGCGGGGGATATCCAGTTCCATTTCGCCGCTCGTGAGGGCGGAAAACGCGGTGGCGGCCGTCAGGTGGCGCAGGGCTTCCTGCTGTTCGGGCGTGCTGGGGAATGCG
The DNA here is from genome assembly GCA_040905865.1 of Alphaproteobacteria bacterium. Taxonomy (NCBI): domain Bacteria; kingdom Pseudomonadati; phylum Pseudomonadota; class Alphaproteobacteria; species Alphaproteobacteria bacterium. The sequence continues at coordinate 28,192 of JBBDQU010000069.1, read as the reverse complement.
GTCATTTTCGACTCTCCTTTTGTTTTGTAACCGGTGTCGCAACGGTGCTGCGAATACGGGTGGTATTATCCCATCGGAATTTATTAATGCAATAAAAACACGATACGATATATTAATACGGTATACGTATGAATAGAGGCGTCGCATGATCCGTGACAGACTGCCCGACCTGGGGGTTCGCGAACTCCGCGCGCTGGTGTCGCTGGCCCGCTACGGCAATTTCGCCGCCGCCGCCGCCGATGTGGGGGTGTCGCAGCCGACCCTGACGCGGACCGTCCGCCGGGCCGAGGACGCGATCGGCGCCGCCATGTTCATGCGCACCACGCGCCGGGTGGCGCTGACGCCGGCGGGGCGCGAATTCATCCCGCTGGCCGAACGGCTGCTGGACGATATCGGGCTGGGCATGCGCAACATCCGCGAACTGGCCCTTGTGGAGCGCGGGCAGGTCGTGATCGCCTCGCAGATATCCATCGCGCAGGGTATCCTGCCGGCGGCGATCCGGACGTATTCGCACCGCTTTTCCAGCGTCGAGATCCGGCTGATGGAAGGGGTGCAGTCCAGCGTGCTGGAAGCGGTGCGCGGCGGCGGCGCGGATTTCGGCCTGGGCGACACGACCGGCGTTACCGACCCCCTGTCGGGCGAACCGCTGGGCGACCAGTCCTTTCGCGTCGTGCTGCCCCGGGGGCATCGGCTGCTGCGCCGCCGGACGGTGACGCTGCAGGACCTCGACGGCGAATCCCTGATCCGGATGACCCCGGATTCGGCCGCCTGGCAGTTGATGGACAGCGCCATCGTCTCCTCGGGAATCCGGATGTCGTCGCACCATACGGTGGGCCTGTTCACCACCGCCTTCCGGCTGGTGGCGGAAGGGCTCGGGATCGTGATCGCGCCCGCGATGATCCTCTCCAGCGTGCATCCCGAAGGGGTGGGGTCGCGGCCGCTGGCGTCGGGCGAGATGGTGCAGCATCAGGGAATCATCGTCCGCCGCGACCGGGAACTCACCCCGGCGGCGGCGGCCTTCCTCGGCGTATTGCGCGATATCTGGCCGCAGGACCGCGATATCGCATCGCCGGACTGACCGGCTGGTCTTGACAGGCGGGCCCCGCCGGCAGCGTAATTACGCCACGGGCTATGTTGCGGGAGTATTGGTATGGCGCTGACGGCGGAACACGACAGTCTCGGCATTGCGGCGCTCGATGGCGCCTTTGGCGCGGCGGTAGCCGGGGTCGACCTCGGCGGCACGCTGGCCGATGCCGAATTCGCCACGATCCGTGACGCGTTCCTGGCGAGCCAGATACTCGTCTTTCGCGGCCAGCAACTGGACAAGCCCGCGCAGATCCGGTTCACGGAAAGATTCGGGGAACTCGAACTGCCGCTCAACCGCGACTATCTCGGCGCGGACTATCCGGCGCTGCACGTCGTCACGAACCTCGATACAGAGGGCCGGCTGAAGGACAGAAAGGTACTGGCCAATCCCGGCAACTATTTCTGGCACACGGATGCATCCTACATGGCGGTGCCGGCGATGGCGACGCTGCTCTATGCCGTGCAGGTACCGCCCGCGGGCGGCGATACCGCCTTTGCGAACCTGCACCTTGCCTACGAAGCGTTGCCGGAAACAACAAAGGCCCGGATCGACGGAATGAAGGCGGTGCACAGCTGGGCGCAGTCGCGGATCAATTCGGGCAGCCGTCCCGCGACCGAAGAGGAGGCCCGGAGCGCGCCGCCGGTCGCCCATCCACTGGTGCGCACGCATCCCGATACCGGTCGCAAGGCGCTGTATCTGGGCAATCACACATCGCATATCGAAGGACTGCCCGTCGAAGAGGGGCGCGCCCTGCTGGGGGAACTGCTGGCGCATGCGACGGCGCCGCGTTTCGTCTACCGGCACCGGTGGCAGCCGGGCGACCTTGTCATGTGGGACAATCGCTGTCTTGTGCACCGGGCGTCGGACGATTTCGACTTCACCACACATGCGCGCGTCCTGCATCGCACCGTGTTGCGCGGAACCGTTCCGGTGTAGGGCTGCTGCGCGCCAGGCAGAAGGCAGGTTGCGTGATGCCCGGGGTTATCGGGCGGATGCGATAGCGGCGCTCAGTCCGCCGCCTGCGCCCCCGCCGCGCCGAAGCCGGCGTCCGGGCGCGCCAGCCCGTAATGGTCGCGCAGCGTCGCGCCTTCGTATTCCGTGCGGAACAGCCCGCGCTGCTGCAGGATCGGCACGACCTGTTCGATGAAGGTGTCCAGCATGGCCGGAAGGACCGGCGGCATGATGTTGAAGCCGTCGGCGGCGCCGTTGTCGAACCAGTTCTGGATCAGGTCGGCGGTCTGTTCCGGCGTGCCGGCAAAGGTGAAATGCCCGCGCGCCCCGGCCAGTTTCGACAACAGCTGCCGCAGGGTCAGCCCTTCGCGCCGGACCAGCCCGACGATCAGTTCGGTGCGGCTGCGCGCCGCCTCCACCGTGGCGGGATCGGGGAAATCCTCCGGTTTCAGCGGCGTATCCATCGGCAGGTGGGTGAAATCATGCCCGCCGAACCGGGCCGACAGCCGCTGGCGGCCGACTTCGGGATCGGCCAGGTCGTTGAGTTCCTGCTCCATGCGCTGCGCTTCGGCTTCGGTCGCGGCGACGATCGGGCTCAGCCCCGGCAGGACGACGGTCTGGTCCGCGGCGCGGCCTTCCGCCGCCGCGCGTCGTTTCAGGTCGGCGTAGAATTCCTGCGCCGTCGCCAGTTCCATATGCGCGGTGAACACCGCTTCCGCGTGGCGCGCGGCGAAGCCCCGCCCAGCATCGGAGGATCCGGCCTGCACCAGCACCGGCCGGCCCTGCGGCCCGCGCGGCATGTTCAGCGGACCCTCGACCCGGTAATGCGCGCTGACATGGTTGATCGGGCGGATCCGGTCCGTATCGGCGTACAGCCCGCTGTCGCGGTCGTCGAGGATCGCGTCATCGGCCCAGCTGTCCCACAGCGCCTTGGCGGCCTGCAGGTATTCCTCGGCGATGGCGTAGCGGTCCGCATGGCTGACCTGGCTGTCGCCGCCGTAATTCCGCGCGGCGTCGGCGGACCATGACGTGACGATGTTCCAGCCGGCGCGGCCGCCGCTGATATGGTCCAGCGAGGCGAACTGCCGGGCCAGGTTGAACGGCTCGGAATAGGTGGTCGAGGCGGTGGCGATCAGGCCGATGCGTTCGGTGGCCATGGCCAGCGCGCCCAGCGCCGTGATCGGTTCCAGCCAGACGCGCGGCGCCCGCTTCACATCCCAGCGCAGCGACAGCTGGTCCGCCAGGAAGATGGAATCGAACAGCCCGGCTTCGGCCCGCTGGGCCAGATCCGCATAATAGCGGATGTCGCTCAATGCCAGGGGCGAGGCGTCCTTATGCCGCCACGCGGCTTCGTGATGGCCACGGGTATGGATAAACAGGTTGAGATGCAGTTTTCGTGTCATGCGCGGATAATAAGGACCGGCGCGAGCTTCGTCCATGGGGCCCGCCTGTGATAAATTGTCATACCCGTATTGACTGTTCGCGACGTTCCGGAGCCGCTGTTCGGGCCGGATCAGGCGGTGCCGCGCGAAAATGTGAATGCCTGTACCGCGCAGGGGCCATATTCCGCTTGACGGGATACCGGGCCGGATCGACTCTCGGGCCCGGAAGTCCACCCGGTTCTTCGAAGGAGGCGTGCCATGCGTCATCTGTCAATTACGGTATTGGCGGGGGCGCTGTCGTGCCTTGCCGCCCCGTTGGCGCCGGTCGTGGCGCAGGACCTTCCGGCGGGGAAAGCCCGCGAACTGGTCGAAGCCGTCTGCACATCCTGCCACCTGCCCAACCAGATTTCGCGGAGTTCCGGCTACACCGCCGATGGCTGGCGCGAACTGGTATTGACCATGGTCGATCTGTCCGAAGCGCCGGCGGAGCGCGCCGCCATCATCGCCTATCTTGCCGAGAATTTTCCGCCGCATGAAAGGCGCGCGCCGAAACTGGTTTCCGGGCCGTCGCGGGTCGCCTTCACCGAATGGCAGGTGCCGACCCTGGGCCAGCGGTCGCGCGACCCGGTACAGGCGCCGGACGGTTCGATCTGGTGGGCGGGGCAGTTCGCCAACCTTGTCGGGAAAATCGATCCCGCGACCGGGGCGATGACCGAATTTCCGCTGCCGGACAATGCGATGCCGCACTCGGTGGACCTCGATGCGGCGGGCATGGTCTGGTACACGGGCAACAGGAACGGCACGGTCGGGCGGCTCGACCCCGCGACCGGCGCGGTCACGGAATTCCCGATGCCCGACCCCGCGGCGCGCGACCCGCATACGCATATATTCGACGCAAACGGAATCCTGTGGTTCACCCTGCAGCAGAGCAACATGATCGGTCGGCTCGACCCGGCGAGCGGCGACGTGCGGCTCGTGCCGACGGCGCCGGGCGCGAAGCCCTATGGCGTCAAGATCGACGCGGCGGGCACGCCCTGGATCGCCTGCAACGGCAGCAACTGCCTGATCCGGGTCGATCCGCAAAGCATGGCGCTGACCGAGGTCAAACTGCCGAACCCGGCGACGAGGGTCCGGCGGCTCGATATCGCCGGTGACGGCACGGTCTGGTACGTCAATTCCTCGCAGGGGCGGATCGGCCGCTACGACCCGGCGACCGGCGACATCCGCGAATGGCCGTCTCCCAGCGGGCCGAAATCGCACCCCTACGCCATCGCGGTGGTGGACGGCATCGTCTGGTACAATGAATCCGGGATGCGCCCCGATGCGCTGGTCCGGTTCGACCCGGCCACGGAACGCTTCCAGAGCTGGGCCATTCCGTCCGGCGGGGTCCATGCGGGCATCGTCCGGCACATGCGGCCGACGCGGGACGGCAACCTGCTGATCCACCAGAGCAGCACCAACCGGATCATTCGGGTCGACCTGAAACCGGCGGCGACGCAATAGGCGGGGGCGTTGGCGCCACCCCCTTGTGCGGGCATGGTCTTTCCTGAAAGAATTGGGACGCGCAACAGGGAGGGAGCCCGATGCATACGGCGCCACTGCATGGCGAATTCGCGGTCCGGATCGAGGGCATCGACCTGTCCGAACCGCTGGACGCGGCGGCGCTGGACGAAGTGCGCGACGTCTGGATGCGCCACCGGGTTGCGGTGTTTCCCGGGCAGGATCTGGATGACGAGGCGCTGGCGCGTTTCGCCGAACGGCTGGGGCCGCTTTTCGTGCATGTGCAGAAGCAGTTGCTGCGCCCCACCGGCCGCAAGGAAATCATGGAGCTGTCGAACCTGCCGGGGGCCCATGCGCCGGTGACCAGCGAACTGGACTGGCATACGGACCAGAGCTACACCCCGAAGCCGGTCTTCGGCACGATTTTGCATGGGCTGATTGTGACCGAGGATGGCGGCGAGACCGCCTTCGCCGATCTGGCCGGCGCCTGGGCCAGCATGCCGGACGATCTGCGCGCGCGGGTCGAGGGCGTGACCGCGGTTTACGCGGCGGAAGGGCCGCGGGTCCGGCCGCGCATCGTGCTGACCGACGAACAGCGCAAGGAAATCCCGCCGGTGCCCCATCCGCTGGTCCGCACCCATCCCTATCTGGACCGCAAATCGCTGTATCTCAGCCCGATGCATATCCGCACCATCGACGGCATGTCGGAGGAGGACACGGCGGCGCTGATGGCCGAACTGATCGCGCATGCCACGCAGCCGGCGCATGTCTATACCCATAAATGGACCGTCGGCGATGTGGTGATGTGGGACAACACCTCGGTCATGCATCGCCGCCTGCCCTTCCCGGCGGACCAGAAGCGCTACCTGATCCGCGCCGGATTCCACCTGCCGGAGGACCGCGCCGTGCCGTACTGAGAACCGGTCTGTCGCGCCCGCGTATTCAGGACGGCACAACCAGTTCGAGTTTCGGTTCATCGTGAATATCGGGCAGGGTGGAGAATGATTCCTTCAGCGCCTGCGACCAGCGCACGCTGATCGTCGCAAAATCCGGATCGCCGGTTTCAATCCGCCGCTGCATGCCGAATTCGAACGTATCCTTGCGGATGATGGTCAGGTCGAGGGGCATGCCGACGGACAGGTTGCTGCGCAGGGTCGAATCCATGGAAACCAGCACCGCTTTCAGGGCGTCCTTCAGGGGTGTTTCGATGGTGAGGACACGGTCCAGGATGGGTTTGCCGTATTTGTGTTCGCCAAGCTGGAAATAGGGCGTTTCGGCGGTCGCTTCGATGAAATTGCCGGCGGAATAGACATGGAAAAGGCGGTGGCGGCCGCCCCGCCGCTGGCCGCCCACGATCATCGATGCGCCCGAAGGCACGCCCTGCGCCCGCAAGGCGTCGCGATAGCGGCCCTGGACAACGCGCATGGTATCGCTGACCAGTTCGGCAACCCGGTACATGTTTTCCACGTTCAGGATGCATTCGACATCTTCTGTCTGCGCGCGCTGAATCGCCTGGTTGATCCGGGTGATAACGCCTTGCGTAATGGACAGGTTTCCGGCGCAGACAATCGTGATCGCCCGCTCGTTGTCGACCGCCCAGTTGAACGTCTTGCGGAAGCGCGCAATGTCGTCGAGCCCCGCGTTTGTGCGGGTGTCCGACAGGAACACCAGACCTTCCGAAATCGTCAGACCCACGCAATACGTCATTGCGGGGCCGCGATTTTGCGGCGCCGGGAAGACCGGGGGCCGGACTGGATAACGTCAGGATAGATGATGGGAGTTTCCTTTGGTTTGATTGCGGGCATTTGGCATTTCGCCCCTGAGGCGATGCCGCGGAAGCGGAAAGCCGGCAGGGCTTTTGCCAGGCATGCGCCGTTCAGGCCGGTCCGGTGACTTCGTCCGCCCAGACCCGAAAACCCTGCAGGGTGTTGGGGCCGAAGGTGGTGGCGATGGCGACATCGGCCGCGTCCCGCCCGCGCGCAATCAGGATCCGGCCGATCCGGGGCGTATTGTTGCGCGGGTCGAACATATGCCATTCACCGCCAAGATATGCTTCGAACCATGCGGCGAAATCGCCGGGGGGTAAGGGCGGCGGCGTTCCGATATCGCTGAGATAACCGGTACAGTAGCGCGCCGGAATATTGAGCGCCCGGCAAAAGGCGACAGCCAGATGCGCGAAGTCCCGGCACACGCCGATGCCTTCCTTATAGCCCTCGGATGCGGTTCGGGTCACCCGCGCATGCTCGTAGCCGAAGGTGATGTGGTTGTGAACGAAATCGCAGATCGCCTGGACCCGGGACCATCCCGGCGCGGTATTGCCGAACTGGCGCCACGCCAGGTCGAGCAGCCGGTCGCTTTCGCAAAACCTGCTGGGTAAGAGAAAGACCAGCGCCTCCTCCGGCAGCGACTCGACAGGGATCTGCATCGCATTGGGGGAAACCGGGTCGGGCAATCCGGAATCGCGCACGCTGTTGTCAGCCGAAATTCGAAAAACGCCCTCGGGCGCAAGCAGCCGGGTGCACCAGTTGCCATACCCGTCCCGGTAGCCGGAAACCGGCACGGAAGGATTGACCAGCACGTGATCCGGCATCGCAAGATCGGACACGCGGCTAAAATGGACGCTCAGCATCAGGATGACCGGAGTCGGCTGTGGGAAAGCGTATTGCAGTTCGTAACCGACTCGAAGATTCATCATGTGCTCCGTTGCAACGGAAAACCGGGAACGATCGGGACTGCAAGCGGCGGGCAGGCAAATCCCGAAACGTCGTTCTGCGATTTAAGAAGATACCGGTTCGGGATCGAAAATGCGTCGATCCCCGTTTGGATCAGATCGTGGTTTGAATGGAACCTGTTATGGTTCTATTCGAACCGGATGTGCCCCAGGTCCTGTGCGTCATATGGGCATCGTTCCGAAAATGACAAGGCGGCACTATTGACCCCGGGGCGATTTCAGCAGGAAGACCAGCGGCATCGCCGCGAAGGCGACCAGCACCAGAAAGGTGAAGGCGTTCAGATAGGCGATGGTTTCCGCCTGTGTCGCGACCAGTTTCTGCAGGGATGCGAGGCCGGTCATCACGTCCAGCTCCCACACGGCGGCCGCGCCGGGCTGGTGCAGGGATTCGTTGAACGGGTTGATATGGTCGCGCAGCTCGCTGTAATTGACCTGGGTCGAGCGCACCAGGATCGCGACGATGATCGAGGTGCCCATGCTGGCGCCGATGGCCCGGATCAGCGCGAACAGCGCCGCCCCCTCGGTCCGGAATTCGGGCATCAGGGTGGAAAATGTCACCGTGGTCAGGGTCACCCACATGATGCCGACGCCAAAGCCGTTGATCATCGTCAGCCAGGCGATTTCGACGGCGGAGACTTCGGCATTCCATCCGGTCATGAAGATGGCGCTGACGCCGACGCAGACCAGGCCGCTGAGGATCAGGTATTTCGCCGGGACCCTGCCGGCCAGCATCCCGCCCGCCAGCATGGCGATCATGGTGCCGACCCCGCGCACGGATACCATCCACCCCGCGGCCAGCACCGGGTAATCCTGCACGTTCTGCAGGAACAGCGGCAGGATGAACAGGCTGGCAAACACGGCGATGCCGAAGATGAAGATCAGGCAGACGCCGACGACATAGTTGCGGTCGCGGAAGATCGACAGGTTGATATACGGCGCCGACGCGGTCAGGCTGTGCGCGATGAAGATATAGAACGCAAGTGCTGCGACCGCCCCTTCGATGACGATCTCCAGCGATTCGAACCAGTCCAGCCGTTCGCCGCGATCCAGCACCATCTGCAGGCAGACCACGGCCACGATCAGGGAAATGACGCCGATCCAGTCGAGGCCGTGCCGCCGCGACGGGGTCGCCGGAAGCGTCAGGAAAATTCCGGCGAAGGCGAGCAGGCCCAGCGGCACATTCATGTAAAACACGTAGCGCCAGTCATACCATTCGGTCAGCATCGCGCCGAGCGTCGGCCCCACCACGGGCCCCAGGATCATGCCCATCGACCAGATGCTCATGGCGAATCCGTGCCGGTGTTTGGGATAGGTATCCAGCATGATCGCCTGCGATACGGGCAGCAGGGGGGCGCTGACGAAACCCTGCAGCGCGCGCATCAGTACGACCTCGCCCAGGCTGGTCGATATCGCGCACAGCATCGAGGTGACGGTAAAACCGACGATCGACGCGAGGAACAGCCGCCGCCGGCCGATCCGCTGGCTCACCCAGCCGGTCAGGACGGTGCCGACGGCGCTGGCGACCACGAAGGCGGTGATGACCCAGCTGATCTGGTCCGGGCTGGCGGACAGGTTGCCCTGCATGCTGGGCAGCGCCACATAGGCGGTGCTCATGTTGACCGCGTGCAGCAGCGACGCCGCCAGCACGGGAATCGTGATGATCACCAGTTCCGATGTGGTGAAGGGTCCGTCGGCCGGCCTGCTTACGGTGTACAATCCCGCAGCCTACGCTTCCGCCAGTACGGGGGCGCCCGCCCGGTCGGGCCGGATATCGATTCCGTAGCCGGGGCCGGAAACCTGCAGCACCCCACCCAGCAGCCGCTCGCCCTGCGCCAGCCGGGTGCGCCAGGAAACTTCGCCATAGGGAAATTCAAGGATCTCCGCGTTCGGATTGGCGGCGACCACATGGGCGCTCGCCGCCGTGCAGAGCGGGCCGCTGGGATTATGCGGGGCGAAGGCGACGCCATGCCGGGCCGCCATCTTGCACATGCGGTCCAGTTCGCCGGTGCCGCCGACGAATTTCACATCGGCGATGGCGACGTCGATACAGCCGCTTGCGATCAGTTTTTCCAGCGCCTCGCAGGTGTACAGGTCCTCGCCGCCGGTGACCCGCGCGCCGGACAGTTTGCGCAGCCTGTCGGCGGCTGCCCGGTCCCAGGTTTCGAACGGGTCCTCGATCCACCGGATATCCAGCGATTTCGCGATTTCGGCCAGCAGCGGGCCGGTTGCATGGGTGAAGCGCCAGTGGCAGTCGATCATCAGGTCGGCGGCGCCGCCGATCGCATCGCGCAGCGCCCGCAGCCGCGCCACGCCGGGTTCGACGACCCGCGCGCCGTCGCTGGCCAGCGCCCCGGGCGACACCTCGTCGAAGGGCGCGAATTTCACCTTCGTGATGCCGGCGTCGATGACCTGTTTTCCCGCCGCCGCGATGGTCGCCGCATCCCGGCTGGCGCACATCCGGTTGACATTGGCGTAGACCGGCACGGTGGACCTGACCGTCGCGTTTCCCGCCAGCATCCCGGCGACCGGCATGCCCTTCTGCCGCGCCGCCAGATCGTACAGGGCCTGGGCGACGGCGCTGGGCGGCGTCCGCGCCAGCCGGTCCTCGGCCGCAATGCCCTTCATCAGGCCGGCGGCGGCGTCCAGCGGCGCGATCTCCCGCCCCGCGAGGCGCCGGCCGATCCGCTCGATTTCGGCGATGCAGGCGGTTTCGTCGCGGGAATCGCTGGCTTCGCCCCAGCCGCTCCGCCCGTCCGCCGCCGTGACCTCGACCAGGACCCAGTTGCCGCGATGGTTGACGGGAATCGTGTGGATCTTCGTTTCGACGATTTTCATGCCGGATAATTGCGCCTTGCCGCGCCGCGGATCAAGCCATCACTTTAAACCGCTGCTCTTCATCCGCCGCCATCTGGTTGACCAGTTCAATTTCCCAGGCCAGGTATTCGCGCATCGCCGCCTCGACATCCTTGCCCTGTTCGCGCGCCTTCAGGCGGATATCGGCCGGGGTGCTGGCCATACGGCCGTCGCCGGTTTCCAGCGGCAGCCCCGCCGCTTTCCATCCAAGGGTGCCGCCGTTCAGCGCCATCGCCGCGCCGCCGGCATCCGCCGCCGCCAGCCGCGCCAGCGCGCCATCCGGCGAGGTAAAGACGAGCGTATCATGCGCCGGCAGCTTCGTGAGGGCGGTTTCAAGTTCCGTTCGCATCGCATACCAGGCGCCGGGGATATGGCCCTCGCGGTAGGGACGGCTGTAGTCCAGGTCGACGACGACCGTTCCGCCCGCCGCCAGCCGGTCGTGCAGCGCCGCCGGTTCGATGGTCGCGACCGATACGCTGTCGGCGCCCAGCACCTTCGGCGCATGCGGCCCGGTTTCCAGCCCCGGCGCCGCCGGGTCGAAGGTCATCACGACCGCGTCCCAGCCCATCTGCCGCATCCAGGACGCGGTCATGGTGGCGCGGACGCCGTTGTCGTCGACCAGCACGACCCGTGCGCCCCAGGCGCCGCAGAAGACATCGGTTTCCTGAATCAGCTGCCCGCCCGGCGCCGACCGGACGCCCGGCAGGCGCCCTGCCTCGTATTCCTCGGGCGTGCGTACATCCAGCACATACAGCGTCCGTGCCGGATCGGCGCGCCAGGACTCCAGCGTCGCGGCGTCGATGGTCCGGATAGCGGCGCGCTGCGCGACCCGCCGGGCGGCCTCCTGCGCCGCCTTCAAGCCTTCCGGCGAAACCGGCGGCGGGCGGCGCGTCGCGTCCCTGACCACCTCGTATCCGGCCAGGTGCCAGTCCTGCGTGCCGTTCATCAGGGAAACGACCCTGTTGGGCACTCCTGCGTTGATCAGCGACTGCGCGCCGATGATGCTGCGCGTGCGCCCGCCGCAATTGACGATCACCATCGTATCCGGCGACGGCGTCAGGTCCCTGAAGCGGTACACCAGTTCCGCGCCCGGCACGCTGATCGCGCCGGGGATGCTGTTGCTGTGATATTCCTCGTAGGATCGGCTGTCGAAGATCGCGATATCCGCCTTGCGGTCCATCAGGTCCTTCAGTTCCGCCGCCGAAATATAGGGCGTGCCGGCTTCGTGCTCGACGACTTCGGCGAAGGCCTTGCTGGGCACGTGCACGCCGCTGTACATCGGAAACCCGGCCGCGTCCCAGGCGTCGATGCCGCCGTCCAGCACCGATACATCGGTCCAGCCCAGCGCCGCCATGCGCGCCGCCGCCCGTTCGGCATAGCCTTCGCCGTCGTCGCACCACACGATGCGCGTATCGCGGCGCGGCGCCAGATCGCCGACCAGCGCCTCCAGCCGGCCCAGCGGCACGCAGGAGGCCATCAGCAGGTGGCGCGCGTCGAACGGCACTTCCTCGCGCGCATCCAGCAGCGCGATTTCGCCGCCGTCATGGAATGCCGCCTTCAGCGCTTTTGCGTCGATCCGTTTCACCGTGCCGCCCATCGTGTATCTCTCCCGTATCCGGTTCGCTATTGCCGGCGCGTATCATGGCGCGGAAGGGGACGGGAAAGCTAGTGCACCCCGGATACGGAAACCCGCCCGGCCATCACCCCGTGACGCTGACTTCCACGCTCATGTCCTCGAAGGCGTCGGCAGGGCCGATGAAGCTGCCGGATACCGGGATGACCTGGCGGATATCGCGGGCGACCGCGACGGGGATCAGGTTCAATCCGCCGACGCTGCGGTTGGTCGGATCGAAGGTGATCCAGCCCGCGCCGGGGATGTAGACTTCGGCCCAGGCATGGGTCGACCCGGCGCCGGTCGACCCGGTGAGGTGCTGCTGGGGATTGTGCAGATAGCCCGAAACGATCCGCGCCCCGAAGCCGAGGCTGCGCACCGCCTCGACGAACAGGACCGCGAAATCGCGGCAGGAGCCAAGGCCGCGCCGCAGCGTCTCGACCGGCGACTGGGTGCCCTCGTCCTCCCGGATTTCATAGGCCAGCGCTTGCGAGACGCCGGCGCTCAGATCCTTGAGCAGCGACAGGGTGTCGGTCGGGTTGCCGCGCACGAAACCCTGCGCCCAGGCCTGCAACCGTCGGTCCGGATCCGGATACTGGCGGACCGACAGGGCGCCGAGGTCGGTCCATTCGTCATCCGCGTAGCGGAAGGGAAAACTGATGGCGCTGGCGGCAATGTCGAAAACCGGCCAGGCGTCGGTGGCGATCTGGAGTTCGGTATGGCTGACGATCACCAGCGAATCGGCCATATCCCGGAAACTCGCGGTTGCGACGGCGTTGCCGGACACGTCATAGGCCCAGCTGATCGTGGCCGCCGGGGCAATGGTGATGTCGTTCGAAATCAGCCGCAGGTCGCGGCTTTCGCGCGGCCGCAGCATCAGCCGGTGCGGCGTCAGGCCGACCGGCTGCCGGTAGCGGTAAGTCGTCGTGTGGTGAATGCTGAGCGCGTACAACGGTTGCTCCGTAGGGCGTCATGCCCTTGTCAGACTATATGTAAGCCAAAATGCCCGGCGCCGCACGGCGAATTCGCGCAAAAGCGCCCTAACCGGCTGTGGCCATGACGACGGTGCGGATGGCCAGCGCCGCGGCGGCGGTGCGGTTTTCCACGCCCAGCTTGGTGAAAATCTGTTCCAGGTGCTTGTTCACCGTCCGGGGGCTGAGCTCCAGTATGGCGGCAATGTCGCGGTTCGATTTTCCCTGCGATATCCACAGCAGCACCTCGGCCTCCCGCGGCGTCAGCGCCAGTTCGGCCTGCAACACCTGTTTTTCGTCGGGGCTTTCCGTATCCGCGACGCGGAACAGGAATTCATCGGGTCCGGTCTGGCCGCTATAGACAAAGCGCAGGCCGCCGGTCGTGAACACCGCGCCGAAGGAGTCGCGGTTCGCGCGGGCAGGGGAGGCGGCGACCAGTTTGCGGATCCAGGCCCGCACGTCGTCGGGCAGGTTCAGGGCGCCGCTGCCGCCGCCTGTGCGGTCGTCGCAGCATCGTTCGGCGGCCTGGGGCGTGCACCACAGGATATCGACCGCGCGCGTGACCGCCAGCAGCGAACGGCCGGCGGCATCCAGCGCGACCCGGGCGCTCTGGCCCAGCCGCGCATTGGCGATATGGACGCTGATCCGGGCGATCAGTTCGTCGGGGACGATGGGCTTGGTGACATAGTCGACGCCACCGGCGCTCAATCCTTCGATGATGTGCTCGGTTTCGCTGAGGCCGGTCATGAAGACGATGGGGATATGCGACAGGTCGTTACGCTTCTTCAGATGGCGGCAGGTTTCGAACCCGTTCATGCCCGGCATGATGGCGTCCATCAGGATGATGTCCGGCATGACCCGGCCGGCCAGTTCCATCCCCTTCTCGCCGCTCTGCGCCACCACCACCATGATTCCGGATTCCTCCAGGGCATCGGTCAGAACCTTGAGCGTTTCGGGTGAATCGTCCACGACCAGGGCGATATCGCGTTTAATCGACATATTCACGCTGCAAGTCTCCCAACATGGTATCGAGCTGCTCGAAGTCGAACCGGTCGGTCAGCCGCCGGAACTCGCTCGTCAACGTTTCAAGTTCCGGATGCGCCAATTCGATATCCGAGAGTTTTTCCTGGACGCCGCGGGCATGGCCGATCTGCGCCAGGCCGCGCAGCGCGTGCAGGTCGTCCGCCGGCAACCGGCCGCTTTCCGCAATCAGCGTGTCGATGTTCCGCGCCAGCGCCGGCATCGGCATCGGCAATTCGTATATCCACTCGATTTTCAGCAGCTTGCCGATGCGGATCAGAAGCTCGTCGATCCGGACCGGCTTGGTCACGATGGCGTCGTGGTGATGGGCGCCCATCGCGTCGATCGATTCGCCGCCCGCGACGGCCGATATCATGACGATCGGGGTATTGGGGTAACCGCTGCGCCGCAATTGCGATGTCACCTCCCAGCCGCTCATGCCCGGCAGGGAAATATCCAGCAGGAACAGGTCCGCGTCGTACCGTTCGGCCAGTTCGAGGCATTGCGGGCCGTCATGGGCCGCGAAGACGATAAAACCGAGCGGCGAGAGGATTTCACTGATCATCTCGCGGTGGTCCGGCTCGTCATCCATGGCGATGACCGTCAGCCGGCGGCCGCGATAACCGTGCATGCGCTGGATGCCGCGGGGCTTGCGAACCGGGTGATGCGGGGTCGACAGCATCATCTTGACCCGGAACAGGCTGCCCTTGCCATAGGTGCTTTCAAGCGTGATTTCGCCGCCCAGCACCTCGGTCAGCAGCTTGGTAATGGTCAGGCCGAGGCCGGTGCCCGGCGGCGCCTGCAGGCCCGGCTCGTGGATGCGTTCGAAGGGACGGAAAATCCGCTCCCTGTCTTCTTCGCGGATGCCGCGCCCGGTATCCTCGACGATGAAATCGGCGACTTCGCCGCCGAACAGGACGGTGAATTTCACGCGGCCGCTATCGGTGTACTTGATCGCGTTGGACAGCAGGTTGATCAGGATCTGGCGCAGCCGCTTTTCATCCGAATGGACGACCTCGGGCAGGATACGGGGCCGTTCGAATTCCAGCTGGATATTCTTCGCCCTGGCCTGCAGGCGGAACATGTCGACCAGCTGGTCCAGGAACTCGCCGAGCCGGAATTCGTCCCGGTAGATATTGAGCTGCCCCGCCTCGATCTTGGAAATGTCCAGCAGCCCCTCGATCAGTCCGGCCAGATGTTCGCCGCTCTGCCGGATTGTCCGCACCGAATCCTCCCGGTGCCGCGGCAGCGCCGGGTCGTTTTCCAGGATCTGCGCATAGCCGAGAATGGTGTTCAGCGGCGTCCGCAATTCATGGCTGATGCCGGCCATGTAGCGGCTCTTGGCTTCATTGGCGGCTTCCGCCGCTTCCTTTGCCTTCTGCAATTCCTGGTCGGTGCGTTCATGGGCCCGGATTTCCCGCACCAGCAGGTTGGTCTGCTGGGTGGATTCCTCCTGCGCCACGCGGCGGCTTTCGGTGGCGAGGACGAACAGCCAGCAGGTCACGCCGGCGACCAGCCCCAGGACAAAGAACACGTTCCATAACGTTGTCGCGATGGCGTCCCTGGGCGCCGTCGGGTCGAGCGTCGCCTGGATATAGATCAGCCCGAAGAACAGCCCCGAGATACCGCAGACCAGCGCCATGAGGCTGGCATACCGGCCCAGCCGCGTGTTGAGGCTGGCGACGATCCGTTCCGGCAGGAACGACGCCATGAAGGCGAATACCTGTTCGTGAAACCGCGCGTCGACCTTGCAGCGGTCATGGCAGCGGGCGTCGAGCGAACAGCAAAGCGAGCAGATCGGCCCCGAATAGACCGGGCAATGCGCCATGTCTTCCGCATCGAACCGGAGTTCGCAGATACAGCATTCCGCCCGCGTGCCGTTCCCCGCGACCGTGACGGGGGTCCGGGCCAGATAATATTTTCCGCGCGTCGCCAGCGCGATGACGGGGGCGAGGACGAAGGCGGTGCCGAGCGCGAGGAAACTGGCCATCGCCTGCATCACCTCGCCGAACAGGCCGAGATAGGCGCTGATGGACAGGATCGACGCGGCCAGCATGGACCCCACGCCGACCGGGTTGATGTCGTACAGATGGGCGCGCTTGAATTCGATATGCGGCGGGCTGAGGCCCAGCGGCTTGTTGATGACGAGGTCGGCAACGATGGCGCCGACCCAGGCGACGGCGATATTGGCGTACAGGCCAAGGATATGCTCCAGCGCCTGGAAGATGCCCATTTCCATCAGCACCAGCGCGATGGCGACGTTGAACACCAGCCACACGACACGGCCCGGATGGCTGTGGGTCAGGCGGGAAAAGAAATTCGACCAGGCGATGGACCCCGCATAGGCGTTGGTCACGTTGATCTTGATCTGCGACAGGATGACGAAGACGCCCATCAGGCCGAGGGCGATTTCCGGCGACCGGACCATCTGCTGAAACGCGATCAGGTACATCTGGGTGGGTTCGGCGGCGTGTTCCGCGGGCACGCCGCCGGACAGCGCGAAATAGGCCAGGAAGGAACCCGCGAACAGCTTGATCGCGCCCAGCACGATCCATCCGGGACCGGCGGCCATCAGCGCCGCCCACCATTGCAGTCGGCGGCCCTTGCGCTGCCGGGGTAGGAAGCGCAGGAAATCCACCTGCTCGCCGATCTGGGCGACCAGCGAGAAGACGACGGCGGCGGCGGCGCCGAAGACCAGGATATTGAACGACCCGTCGGCGGGCCCGGCCCGGCCCGCATAACGGGTCCAGTCGTCGATCGAGGCGATGCCGTTCGCGCCGATGAACAGGAACGGCAGCAGATGCAGGACGATCCAGAAGGGCTGGGTCCACAGCTGGAAGCGGCTGATGAAGGTGATGCCGTGCGTCACCAGGGGAATCACAATCAGCGCGCTGATCAGGTAGCCGATACTCAGCGGCACCCCGAAGCACATTTCCAGCGCCAGCGACATGATGGCGGCTTCGAGCGCGAAGAAGATGAAAGTGAACGACGCGTAGATCAGCGATGTGATCGTCGAACCGAGATAGCCGAAACCGGCGCCCCGCGTCAGCAGGTCGATATCGACGCCGTATCTGGCGGCGTAATAGGAAATCGGGACACTGGTCAGGAAGATCAGCAACCCGACGACGGCGATGGCCAGCGCCGCGTTCGAAAACCCGTATTGCAGCGTGATCATGCCGCCGATGGCTTCGAGCGCGAGGAAGGATATGGCGCCGATCGCCGTATTGGCGACCCGGAAGGACGACCATTTGCGCGCGCTCAGCGCCGTGAACCGCAGGGCGTAGTCTTCCAGGGTCTGGTTGGCGACCCATTTGTTGTATTGCCGTCGAACCCGGACGACTCTTTGCTGCGATGTCATGACCGGTGGTGTCCACCCGTGTTGCCGGCGCCAGTTCTCCCCCGGTAATGGCCTCCGTCAATATGTTGCATTGCAGTATAACCTGTCCGGTAGCCGTTTGTCGCCCGTTTTGTGGAATTGTCCCACCGGATTCCGCCGCCGCGCCCGGATACCGGACTCTATCCGCGCATTCGAAAAATAATACAATAATATCAATTCAATAAATCGTAATTGGCGCGAAATGAAACCGCCGGAATGGCGCAATTTCTCGTGTCTTACCCTGTTGCAGGGAACCCTACCCGGTCAATTGACGCACCGCCATACGTCATTCGACGTATTGCTGCACTGCACATATTTTATGGATGCTTCTCTCCATCGGGTGTTGAGCCGCCCGGTTCGACAAGAAACCAGATGTATAGGAAGGAGCCACCATGCAACGCGACAACAGACCGGCTTCGACGCCCCGTTCCCCCGCCCGACGCAAGGTATCGTTGGGCGCTGCGGCACTGATCGTCGGATCGATGATGCCATTTTCCGCCTTCGCGGCGGATTTTCCGACAGACAAGGTGAATACGACGGGCCTCGCCGTCACGGACGATGTGGTGAAGGTCGGCATTCTGCATTCCGTCACCGGCACGATGTCGATTTCGGAAACCGGCTCGGTCCAGGCCGAAAAGCTCGCCATCTCGCAGATCAACGCGATGGGCGGGGTGTTCGGCCGCAAGATCGAGTTCATCCAGGAGGACGGCGCCAGCGACTGGCCGACCTTCGCCGAGAAGGCCAAGAAACTGCTGGTCAGCGACAAGGTCGCCGCGGTTTTCGGCTGCTGGACCTCGGCATCCCGCAAGGCCGTGCTGCCGGTTTTCGAGCAGTATAACGGCATGCTCTACTACCCGACCTTCTATGAGGGCCTCGAAGAATCGCCGAACGTGATCTACACGGGCCAGGAAGCGACCCAGCAGATCATCGCCGGCATCGACTGGATCGTGAAGGAAAAGCAGGCCAAGAGCTTCTACCTGCTCGGTTCCGACTATATCTGGCCGCGCACCTCCAACAAGATCGCGCGCAAGCACATTGAAAAGCTCGGCCTGAAGGTCGTCGGCGAAGAATACTATCCGCTTGGCCACACGCAGTTCAATTCGGTCATCAACAAGATCAAGCTGAGAAAGCCGGACGTGATCTACGCGATCGTCGTCGGCGGCTCCAACGTTGCCTTCTACAAGCAGCTCAATGCGGCCGGCATCGACATGACCAGGGAAAAGCCGGCCCTGCTGACCATCTCCGTGACCGAGGATGAAATCCGCGGCATCGGCGGCGAGAACATCGTCGGCGCCTATGCGGCGATGAAGTATTTCCAGAGCCTGCCGAATGAAAACAACATGGCGTTCGTCAAGGCCTTCAAGGAGATGTGGGGCCAGGACATCGTCATCGGCGACGTGACCCAGGCCGCCTATCTGGGCCCGTGGCTGTGGAAGGCCGCCGTCGAAAAGGCCGGCAGCTTCGATATCGACAGGATCAAGGAAGCATCGCCGGGCATCGAACTGACGACCGCGCCCGAAGGCTATGTCCGCATCCACGAAAACCATCACCTGTGGAGCAAGACCCGCGTCGGTCTGGCGCAGGCGGATGGCCAGTACAAGGTCGTCTACGAAACCGAAGATCTGATGGAGCCCGATCCGTTCCCGAAGGGTTACCAGTAGGTCTTCGCGCCGGTGGAAAGGGGCGGGACCTCCTCCTCCCAGGGTATCGCGCGCCCGGCCCTTTCCACCACTTTTCCTGCCGTTTCCTGACGTTCCGTCTTCCAACCACCCGCCCCGTCCGGTGAATGCGGGCAAGATAAAGGGTCAAGGACATGTTCAGCGATTACACGATGGCCGAGCTGGGTTCGATTTTCGCGATGCAGGGTTTTGCGGGGCTGAGTCTCTTCTCGGTATTCGTCCTGATGGCGCTGGGGCTCGCGATCATCTTCGGCCAGATGGGGGTCATCAACATGGCCCATGGCGAATTCATGATCCTCGGCGCCTATGTCACCTATCTCTGTTCCAGCCTGTTTTCCGAATACCTGCCGGGTCTGTTCAGCATCTATTTTTTCCTCGCCATGATCTGCGCCTTCATTGCCTCCGGCGCGCTCGGCATGCTGGTCGAATGGGCGATGATCCGGCACCTTTACAAAAGACCGCTGGATACGCTGCTGGCGACCTGGGGCCTCAGCCTCATCCTGCAGCAGATATACCGTTCGGTCTTCGGCGCCCGTGAAGTCGGCGTCACCATTCCCGACTGGATGATGGGCGCGCTGCCGATAACCGACACGATCGAAATGCCGATCAACGGCATCTTCGTGATGATCCTGACCATTTCGATCACCGTCGCCGTCTATCTGCTGATGTACCGGTCCGGCTGGGGCAAGCAGGTGCGCGCGGTGACGCAGAACCGCATCATGGCCGGCGCCGTCGGCATCGATACCGAACGCACCGACCGGCTGACCTTCGGTATCGGGTGCGGCATCGCCGGGGTGGCTGGCAGCGCCTTCACGATGATCGGCTCGACCGGTCCGACCGCGGGCCAGCTCTATATCGTCGATACCTTCCTGGTCGTTGTGTTCGGCGGCGCCAGCAGCCTGCTGGGCACCATCGCATCCGCCTTCACGATCAGCCAGGCGCAGTCTTCCATCGAATTCTTCCTGAGTGGCTCCATGGCGAAAGTCCTCACGCTGCTGACCGTCGTCGGCATCCTGATGCTGCGTCCCCAGGGCCTGTTCACCCTCAAAGTCCGTCGCTGAGGAGGCCGAAATGAAAGCCGGATTTACCCTTTTCAACCGAAGCGAAGTTCTGTTCCTCGTCCTTCTGGTTGGCCTGATCTTCGTCGTTCTGCCCGTCGGACTGGACATCTTCCGCCTGAACCTGATCGGCAAGTACCTCACCTACGCCTTCGTCGCGCTCGGCCTGGTCCTGTGCTGGGGCTCCGGCGGGATCCTCAGCCTGGGGCAGGGGCTCTTCTTCGGCCTTGGCGGTTACTGCATGGCCATGTTCCTGAAGCTGGAGGCCTCGACCCCCGAAGCCACCAGTATCCAGTCGACGCCGGGCATCCCCGACTTCATGGACTGGAACCAGATCACGGAACTGCCCTGGTTCTGGGAGCCGTTCCACTCGCTGCCCTTCACCCTGGTCGCGATCGTCGCCGTGCCGACGCTCTTCGCCTTCATCATCGGTGTCGCGATGTTTACCCGGCGGGTCGGCGGCGTCTACTTCGCCATCATCACCCAGGCCTTCGCCGCGATCCTGACAATCCTGATCATCGGGCAGCAGGGCTATACCGGCGGCGTCAACGGCATCACCGACCTGCGGACCCTGCTGGGCTGGGATATCCGCACCGACGATGCGAAATACATCCTCTACTTCGTCAATGGCGGCCTGCTGATCGCCTGCCTGCTGCTCGCCCAGTTCATCCGCCGCTGCAAGCTGGGCCGGCTGCTGGTCGCCATGCGCGACCAGGAGGACCGGGTGCGGTTCTCCGGCTACAACGTCGCCAACCTGAAGATCTTCGTGTTCTGCCTGGCGGCGGGTATTTCCGCGGTCGGCGGGGCCATGTTCACCCTGCAGGTCGGGTTCATGTCGCCTTCCTTCGTCGGCATCGTGCCGTCAATCGAGATGGTGATCTTCTGCGCCGTCGGCGGCCGCCTGTCGCTGTTCGGGGCGATCTACGGAACCCTGCTGGTCAATTACGCCAAGACGGTCTTCTCCGAAAGTCTTCCGGAAGTCTGGCTGTTCGCCATGGGCGCCCTGTTCATCGGCGTCGTGATGGCCTTCCCGAACGGCATCGCCGGACTCTACCAGACCTATCTGGAACCGTCGGTGCGCCGGATGCTGGACCGCAAGGTGCGGGATCCCGAACCCGCCATCGACACCCCAACCATCGCCGCGCGTCCGGCTGAGTAAGGAGGAGAAATCCATGGCCACGGAAAACGATTTCCTGCTCGCCATCGAGGGGCTGACGGTTTCCTTCGACGGGTTCAGGGCGGTGGACGACCTGTCGCTCTATATCGACCCGAACGAGATCCGGGTGATCATCGGGCCGAACGGCGCCGGCAAGACCACGGTGCTGGACCTGATCTGCGGCAAGACCCGCGCAACCGCGGGGTCGATCAGGTTCAAGGGTCAGGAACTCACGGCGATGCGCGAGCACGAGATCGTCACGGCCGGGGTCGGCCGCAAGTTCCAGACCCCGTCGATCTACGAGGATCTGACGGTCTTCGAAAACCTTGAAATCTCCTACCCGCAGGGCCGGACCGTCTTCGGCGCGATCATGTTCCGCCGCGACCAGACCGTCATCGACCGGGTCAACGAGATCGCGGAAATGATCTTCCTGGACGGGCTGCTGGACCTGCGGGCGGCCTTTCTGAGCCACGGGCAGAAGCAATGGCTGGAGATCGGCATGCTGCTGATCCAGGATCCGGAACTGCTGATGCTGGACGAACCGGTGGCGGGGATGAGCGTCAGCGAGCGGCAGAAAACCGCCGACCTGCTGAAGAAGATCATCAAGGGCCGCTCCGTCATCGTCATCGAACACGATATGAAATTCGCCGAAGACATCGCCCACCGCGTCACCGTTCTGCACCAGGGAAAGGTGCTGTCGGAAGGGGCCATGGACCGGGTCAAGCACGACCCGAAAGTCGTCGAAGTTTACCTCGGACATTAGGGAATCGGATCATGCTTCAGGTTTCAGACCTCCATGTTGCCTACGGCGAAAGCGAAGTGCTGCACGGTCTCGATTTCACCGTCGCGCCGAACGAGATCGTTGCGATCATGGGCCGCAACGGCATGGGCAAGACCACGCTGATGAAATCGCTGATCGGCGTGGTGCCGACCAGGAGCGGCTCGGTAAAGATCGGCGACATCGAACTTTCCGGGATGAAAAGCTTCGAACGGGTCGCCAGCGGCGTCGCCTATGTGCCGCAGGGCCGGATGATATTCTCCACGATGACCGTGCAGGAAAACGTGGAAACCGGCCTGACCGTGACCGGCGAAAGCGAAGTGCCCGACGATATCTACGAGCTGTTCCCGGTCCTGCTGGAAATGAAAAACCGTCGCGGCGGCAATCTGTCCGGCGGTCAGCAGCAGCAGCTCGCCATCGCCCGGGCGCTGGCGTCGCGCCCCAGGGTCCTGCTGCTGGACGAACCGACCGAAGGCATCCAGCCGTCGATCATCCGGGAAATGGCCCGGACGCTGAAACGCATCCGCGACGAGCGCGGGCTGTCGATCATCGTTTCCGAACAGGTGCTCAGCTTCGCGCTGGAAATCGCCGACCGCGTGCTTGTTCTCGAGAACGGCGAGGTCGTCCATGAGGACGAACGCGCCAATGTGGACGAAGGAAAAGTCGCTCGGTTCCTCTCTGTCTGACCACCGCACCAGAGCAATCAACGCATTACCCAACCCAAACTCCAGAGGGGATTTGAAATGCCAGAAACCATCATCGAAGTAGATCTGAAGGCTTCGCCCTACGACAACGAAAATATCCACAACCGGTGGCATCCGGACATTCCGATGGCCGTGACCGTAAAACCCGGTGACGATTTCATCGTCGAATGCGTCGACTGGACCGGCGGCCAGATCAGGGACAATGACGACGCCTCCGACGTCCGCGATGTCGACCTGACCAAGGTGCATTTCCTGTCCGGCCCCATCGGGGTCGAGGGCGCGGAACCGGGCGACCTTCTGGTCGTGGACATCCTCGATATCGGGACGCTGCAGGACAGCCTGTGGGGCTTCAACGGGTTCTTTTCCAAGCAGAACGGCGGCGGATTCCTGACCGAACACTTCCCCGAAGCGCAGAAAACCATCTGGGATATCTCGGGCCTGTTCACCCGTTCCCGCCATGTGCCGGGCGTCAGTTTCGCCGGCCTCGTCCATCCGGGGCTGATCGGCTGCCTGCCGTCGCGCGAACTGCTGGATGAATGGAACGCCCGCGAAGGGGCGCTGGTCGCCACCGACCCGGGCAGGATCCCGCCGCTGGCGGCGCTGCCGTCGGGCGAGACGGCGCATATGGGCAAGATGACCGGCGATGCGGCGAAGGCCGCGGCGGCGGAAGGCGCGCGCACCGTGCCGCCGCGTGAACATGGCGGCAATTGCGACATCAAGGATCTGTCACGCGGCTCGCGGGTGTTCTTCCCGGTCTATGTCCCCGGCGCCGGGCTGTCGATGGGCGACCTGCATTTCAGCCAGGGGGACGGCGAAATCACCTTCTGCGGCGCCATCGAAATGGCCGGCTGGATCCATATCAAGGTCAGCCTGATCAAGGGCGGGATGCGCAAATACGCGATCAGGAACCCGATCTTCAAGCCCAGCCCGATCACGCCGAACTACAAGGACTACCTGATCTTCGAAGGCATCTCGGTCGACGAGGCCGGCGGGCAGCACTATCTCGACGTGCATATCGCCTACCGCCAGGCCTGCCTGAACGCCATCGAATACCTGAAGAAGTTCGGCTATTCCGGCGCCCAGGCCTACGCCATCCTCGGCACGGCCCCGTGCCAGGGGCACATATCGGGCGTGGTGGACATTCCGAACGCCTGCGCGACGCTGTGGCTGCCGACGGAAATATTCGAGTTCGACATCATGCCGGGCAGCGACGGGCCGAAGAAGTTCGTGACGGGTGACGTCCAGGTGCCGCTCGCGCCGGACCTCTAGGCGTAAATCGGGGCTTGCCCGGACGATCCGGTCGGCCCCGTCGCCTTGCGTTGATCCGAACTCTGGGGAAAACCGATGCCGATGTATGAATATCTCTGTCATTCCTGCGGGCCGTTCGAGGAGATTCGCCCGATCGGCGAATTCGCCGAACCGAATGACTGCCCCGGTTGCGGGACAGAATCGCCGCGGGTCATGCTCACCGCGCCGCGGCTGGCGCTCATGTCCGGCGGCGACCGCCATGCCCACGCCGCCAACGAACGCGCCCGGCATGAACCGCATGTCTCGACGAAGGATTCGCGGGCGGCCGGCGGTCACGAGCCGGGCTGTTCGTGCTGCTCATCGTCGAAATCGGCGAAGAACGGCCGGACGGCCGTCGGCAGGGACGGATCGAAGGCGTTTCCGTCCGCCCGTCCGTGGATGATCTCGCATTGAATCAGATCGTGGTTTGCTGGCATCGCCTCTGGCGATCCGGCGACCACGTGAATCTGATGCGCTCTAACCGGTTCAGGCGGCGCGTTCAGTCCAGGTCGAACGCGCTGCTGTAATCCTGTTTCAGGGCCGGATCCTGGTCGCCCTTGTGCAGCAGGCAGTTCCCGACAGCCAGCAGGTCCAACTCGTTTCCCATGAAGCAGCGGAAGGCGTCTTCCGGCGTGCAGACGATGGGTTCGCCGCGCACGTTGAAGCTGGTGTTGACGAGGATCGGGCAGCCCGTGCGCGCCTTGAACGCCGCGATCAGGGCGTGGTAGCGCGGGTTGGATTCCGCGTGCACGGTCTGGATGCGCGCCGAATAATCCACATGGGTCACGGCGGGAATTTCGGATCGGGCGACATTCAGCTTGTCGATGCCGAACAGGGCTTCCTCCGCCGCGGTCATCGCCTTCTGGCGCTTTTCCGCGACATTCGCGACCATCAGCATATAGGGGCTGTCGCTGTCGATCTGGAACCAGTCCGCGACATCCTCGCGCAGGACGGATGGCGCGAAGGGCCGGAAGCTTTCCCGGTACTTGACCTTGAGGTTGAGCGTCTTCTGCATGGACGGCGAGCGCGGGTCGCCGACGATCGAGCGGTTGCCCAGGGCGCGGGGGCCGAATTCCATGCGGCCCTGAAACCATCCGACGGCCTGTTCCGCCGCCAGCGCGTCGGCGACCTGCCCCACAAGGCCGTCATCGTCCAGGACCGTGTAGCGGGCGCCCGCCGTCGTGAGGCGCGATTCGATTTCGTCCTGGCCGAATTCCGGGCCGAGATAACTTCCCGCCATGCCGTCCATCGCGCCGTTCAGGCGGCGCGGCTGGTTCTGGAAATGATGATAGGCGACACAGGCGGCGCCCAGCGCGCCCCCCGCATCCCCGGCGGCGGGCTGCACCCAGATATTGCCGAAGGCGCCATCGCGCAGCAGCTTGCCGTTGGCGACGCAGTTCAGCGCGACGCCGCCGGCAAGGCAGAGGTTGCGCTGGCCCGTTTCCGTGGCGAGCGAGCGGGTCAGCCGCAGCATCACCTCCTCGGTCACGGCCTGGACCGATGCGGCGAGGTCCATGTGCTTTTGCGTCAGCCGTTCCTCGGGGCCGCGCGCCGGGCCGCCGAACAGCGCGTCGAACCGGCCATTGGTCATGCGCAGCCCGGTGCAGTAATCGAAATAATCCATGTTCAGGCGGAACGACCCGTCCGCCTTGATGTCGATCAGGTTTTCCATAATCAGGTCCCGGTAGACGGGTTCGCCATAGGGGGCGAGGCCCATGACCTTGTATTCGCCCGAATTCACCCGGAATCCGGTGTAATAGGTGAAGGCGGAATACAGCAGGCCCAGCGAATGGGGCCAGTGGATTTCCCGGTTCATGGTCAGGCTGTTGCCGTGGCCTTCCGCGACGGAGGCCGTTGCCCATTCGCCGACGCCGTCCATGGTCAGCACGACGGCGTCCTCGAAGGGGGACGGGTAAAACGCGCTTGCCGCGTGGCTCTGGTGATGTTCGGCGAACAGCAGCCGCGAATCCCAGTCGAAATCCGGCGCCTGTTCCTTCAGTTTGCCGGTCAGCAGCGATTTCTGGAACAGCTTTTCCTTGATCCAGACCGGGATCGCCCTGGAGAAGCTGGGGAACCCCCGGGGGGCAAAGGCCAGATAGGTTTCCAGCAGGCGTTCGAACTTCAGGAACGGCTTGTCGTAGAAGGCCACGAAATCGATGTCGCCGAGACGAAGGCCGCCGGCTCGCAGGCAATAGGCAATGGCCTGCGCGGGGTAGTCGGAGTCGTGTTTCCTGCGGCTGAAGCGTTCTTCCTGGGCCGCGGCGACGATCCGGCCGTCTTCGACAAGGGCGGCCGCGCTGTCGTGGTAAAAGGCCGAAATGCCGAGGATCCGCATCGGCTAGAAGATCGTGTAAATGAAGGGCGCCACGGCGCTGCCCTGGGTCAGGACAACCAGCCCGCCGAAGACGATCATCATCAGGAAGATGGGGAGCAGCCAGAATTTCTTTCTGACCCGCATGAACATCCAGAATTCCTTAAGGAATGACATATTGCCCCGTCAAAATTGTCGTTTCATCGTTTCCGGCGCGGGGCCCGGCGGCTCCCGCCTTACCCAGTAGCTGGCGGCGCCGGCGTCGAGCCCGGTTTGCAGCGGCCGCTTCCCCACCAGCCGCATCAGCATGGCGATGGGCGTCACGACAAGAAAAAACAGAAATCCCATGACAATCGGATTGACGATCCGGTGCAGCAGCAATCCGAACCGGGCCCACAGGCGGTTCGGCAGCGCCAGGACCGGCGGATACGCGATTGCGGCGGCCAGGAATGCGCCGGCGACGGCGGCGGACCACCATCGCGGCGCGTCGCCGGACAGGAGCGGAAAGCAGGCGACGATCGCGAAAACGGCGGCAAACACGAATCCGAAGGAACGTTCCGAAGAGGTTTTTACCGCGTCGTGCGCGTGGTATCGTTTATACATGTCCAGATTTTCCGGCATGGAGGCGAATTAACACCGATTCGACGCCTGATTCCAGTCGCAGTCGGTTTGCGGAGGAACTTGAACGAACGCCGGTTGTGCGCGGCGCGGCCGTCCCGGCGCCGGGGGCTACCCGCCGCCCCGGAACTTTCCCTCCGGGCGTTCGTTGACAGGCGCAACAGGTGAAGCATGGCACAGGAACGCACCTACGCCCTCAGTCAGGTTCTGGATCAGCTGGAAAAGTCGGTCGAAGGCGAGAGCGTCGCCGTCGAACAGGTGACCGAGACTCTCGGGCAGAAATCGTTTGCCTCGCTGATGCTGGTGTTCTCGCTGATCTGTACATCGCCGGCAAGCGCCATTCCCGGACTTACGACGGTCGTGGCGGTTATCGTTTTTTTCCTGGCCGGGCAGATGATCGTCGGACGCGACAGTGTCTGGCTTCCGCGCTTCATTTCCCGTCGTCGGATGTCCACTTCAAAGCTGTGCACGGGGATCCGCTGGCTGCGCAAACCGGTGCGCTTTGTCGAGCGGTTCCTGAAGGAGCGGCTAACCTTTTTCTTTCATCGACGCTGGCTCTGGCTGCCGCTGCTCCTGATCCTGGTACTGACGCTGTTCATGCCGTTCATGGAGGTGGTCCCCACCTCGGGTTCCATCGCATCCGGGGTTATCGCCCTCTTCGCCGCCGGTCTGCTGACCCGGGACGGTGTTATGGTCGTCGCGTCGCTCTTGCTCCTCCTGGCAGTGCCGGTTGCGGTCTGGCAGTTTGTCTCCGGCTCCTAGATCGGGGTCATGGTTTGCCGGAATCGCCTGTTGCGGTTCCATTTGTACAGCAAATTGCTGCGGGATCGCTTGACGGCAATGCCGCGCTCCGCCGCTTTCCAGCGCTTCGTCCACAAGTGTTTGCATGTGCGCGATTTTATCTTTGCGCTCCTGGTCTTGACAACCAGAAAGCCGCAGGCCCCCAAAAGCAAAAGAAAGGAATTCAGCCACCGGCTGTCAGAGACGTCGTGACCCGGGTGATTCCGATTAATCACGATCTGCTTTTAATTTAAAGTTATAGAGCAGATTCACGCCTTTTATCTGACGCAATTATTGCGTCAGATAAAAGGCGATCTGCCCTAGCCGGATGGCAAGAA
>JBBDQU010000068.1 GCA_040905865.1 Alphaproteobacteria bacterium | reverse complement strand
CATTTAACGTCAAGGAGGGTGGAATGTCGTTTCCAAAAAAGGGCAAGTTCTTTCCGAATCGCAACGGATATGCTGATATGGGAGAGGCCAACGAAGAGAGTGATTTTGCGGCTGCAATCGCCAACGCGCTCAATCACTCACTTGGCCCGACCAGAGCCGGCGCAAAGACGGTGGCTGCCTGGACAGGCGCCAACGAGAAGACGGTGAAGAACTGGTTCTCCGGGCGATATGGTCCGAGCGGGCAGCATCTCGTGGCGCTCGCACGGCACTCGGATGAGGTGCTGGGAACGTTCCTGGCGATGGCAGGCCGAGAGGACCTGATGGTGGCGACCAAGCTCGTGGCGGCCGAGCAGGCCATCATGGAATTGCTGATTGCTGTGCGCCGACTGTCCGACGACGCCGAAGACTGAGCGCCCGCGAGGGGTATGGAAACGGCGAAAACCTACATATCGCTTTGTTTTCGCCCGGTTTCGCGCAATCAACACTCGTCCGCCAAGGGCTCCGCCGAGAGAGTTCGCAGGCGGGTTCTCACCCTCCTTCGCCCGAAATCATCCGCCTCACGGTGATGATGTCCATGCTGCCCTTCGTCCATGAACCGTTCCTTTCGTGAAAGGAATGGGATTGCACCCGTTCAGCAAAACAGGTCCTAAACTTGACAAAATAGTATAAAATTAGATATTATATATAAACTTATACTAAAAGGAGATTCCCATGCTCGCTCATACCAATGCCGCCACGGTCGATCAGCGGTTGCCGCTAACGGCGCTTCAGGACCGCGAGGTTTCCAAGGAAGTCTCGCCAGCTGCCGTGCGGCTGTTCCTGCGGCTCGCGGATATCTGGCGATTGTCTGTCGATCACCGCCGCGCCCTGCTGGGCGGAATCTCCAGGCCGACCTACTACAATTGGCAGCGCGGCAAGGTCAGCGCTCTCTCTCGCGACCAGCTGGAGCGCATTTCGCTCATCCTGGGCATCCAGAAGGGACTCAGGCTGCTTTTCGCCGACGAGGCCAGCGCCGAGCGCTGGTTTACCAGCCCCAATGCCGACGTGCCGTTTGGCGGCCGCTCGCCCCTGGAGCGGATGACCCAGGGCGGTATGGACGATCTCTATGCCGTGCGCCGCTATATCGACGCCTGGCGCGGCATGAAATAACCGTGCTGGCCCGCTCCCAGGTCCAGCATCGCACCCACCGTCTTATCGCCAGTCGTTACCCGCCCGTCGGCGTGTTCGACGACATCGCGGCCGACGAGGAAGAGCTTCGTGTCGCCTTCCTGCTTGAAGCGGCCACCAATGACCGACTGGCGTTCATGGAGCGCCGTCTCGGCTTGCTGCCCGCCGGCGAGGTTGTAAATGGCGAAGGGGCGAGCCTGGTGATGGCGGCGTTCCTGCACGCCAACGAAACCGGCGGCAGGTTCACCGATGCTCGCCTGGGAGCCTGGTACGCCGCGCTCGACATCGAGACGGCGATTGCCGAGACCCACTTCCACGCCGATTGCCGCCTACGGCTCTCCGAAGGGGCCTTCCCGTCGTCGATCCAGATTCGCGAGCTCATCGCCGATATCGACGGCACGCTCGTCGATATCAGGGGAGGGCAGGGCGGGCGGCCTGAGCTCTATGCGCCCAACCCCGCCGACTATGGCCCGGCGCAGCTCTTCGCCGCCGGCCTGCGCTGGCCCGAGGGCGGCGGCGATCCCGAGAACGGCATCGTCTATGACAGCGTACGGCGCGGCGGCGGCGTCAATGTCTGCCTGTTTCGCCCGACCCTTGTTCCCTTGCCCGTCCTTCAGGGCGACCACTATGAATATCGCTGGGATGCTGGCGGTGTGGCCAGCGTGTTGAAGATCACAAACGTCGCCGTAGGGTCATGAGAGAGCGTCAACGCCGGCAGCTCGCTCTGCCTCGCCCCCGTCGAGGAATACGCCCGTGTGTTAGGCTACCCCGACTATAAAATTACCAAGGTCGACTACCTGCTGCCTTGGCGCTGGAACGGGTAGCGGTCAGGCCGGACGCTTACGGTCCAGCTTCCATACGACCAGAGTATCGCCGGCGCGTGCGTATTCCAGCGCGGCAGCAAGTTGCGGTTTGTCCCGTTGCGCACCCGAAGCCTTTTCTTCGAATATCCGCGTGGTGCATAGAAGGGGCGGCGGGTGCCTATTGCTGTCTACCGATCTGGATCTCTAGCAACCGATTCAATCGTCAGGTCCGATAGAATGTCTCACAGGCTCGTTCTACTCACTGCCCAACACGCTCCGCAACTTGGTTGCCAGTTCCAGACGGGTATAGGGCTTGCTCAGCAATGCAACGCCGGAGTCCAGGCGACCGTGATGGACGATGGCGTTCTCGGTGTAGCCCGAGGTAAACATCACCTTCAGCGAAGGGCGGGCCGATCGCGCCCGGTCGGCGAGTTCGCGCCCGTTCATGCCACCCGGCATGACGACGTCGGTCAGCAAGAGGTCGATGTCATCGTGGGCTTGCAGGACGCTCAGCGCCTCGGGGCCGGACATGGCCGTGGTAACCCGGTAGCCCAGCAACAGCAACTGGTTCTTGAGGTGTTCAAGCACCAGGTCGTCGTCCTCGGCGATCAGAATATGCTCAGATCCGACTGGTGGCGGCGCCTCGGCCGTCGGTTGGGAGCCCGATACCTTCCCAGCCTGTATCCGCGGGAAATACAGCTTGACCGACGTACCCTCGCCGGGTTCGGAGTATATCTTGATATGCCCGCCCGACTGCTTGGTGAATCCGAACACCATGCTCAGCCCGAGACCACTGCCCTTGCCCACCTCCTTGGTGGTAAAGAACGGTTCGAATGCCCGCCGGACCGTCTCGGGATCCATGCCACTGCCTGTGTCGGAAACACAGACCATCACATATTCGCCCGGCACCACTTCCATGTGATGGGCAGCGTATTCGCTATCCAATACGACATTGGCGGTCTCGATGGTCAATTTGCCGCTTTCCTGCATGGCATCCCGCGCATTGACCACCAGGTTCAGCAAGGCCGTATCCAGTTCGCCGGCATCGATCTCGGTAATGCCGAGATCGGGGTCGGGCACAAAGTCGAGATCAATGCTCTCGGGCAGGGTGCGTCGAATGAGCGCCTGCATCGCCTCGACCAATTGGTTGACGTCCGTTGGCTTCGGGTCGAGGGGTTGACGACGGGCGAACGCCAGCAGACGGCTGGTCAATTGGGCGCCGCGCGCCGCCGCGGAGATAGTCATTTTCGCCATCGAGCGCATCTTCGGGTCGGTCGTCATCTCCGCCAGCATCTCCGCGTTGCCCAGGATAACCGTCAACAGGTTGTTGAAGTCATGGGCGACCCCACCCGTCAGGTGACCCACGGCCTCCATCTTCTGAGATTGACGCAGTTCTTCTTCGGCCCTGCGGCGCACTGTTACGTCCAGGATAGACCCCGCCATGATCTCGGTGCCCTTTGGGCTGCAGGACACTTTTCCGATGGCATGGAACCAACGATACTCTCCGCTTGCCACCTGAAGCCGGTACTCCATGTCGTAAGGCCTACCGGTTTCCCTATGCGCTGCAATCGCATCCTGCATGCGACCTATATCGTCGGGGTGGAGGCGGGATGCAAAGAACTCGAAATCGCCTAGACAAGACTGGGCTGGGTAGCCGAGTAGTTCCATAAACCGGCCTGAGTAGTATACGGTGCCCGTATCTATGTCCCAATCCCACAGGCCGGCGCTTGAGCCCTGTTCCGCGCGCTCGTAGCGCGCGATGCTCTCGTGCAGAGAATCCTCTATCATCTTTCGTTTGAGGGCGGCTGAAGCCTGAGCAGCCACACCGGAGGCAAGGGAAAGAAACTCCTTATCCCGCACAGGAAGCGTATCGAAAAACATCATCAGGACCGCAAACGGACGCTGCTGTCCATCGGCGATCGGCTGTGCCAGCGCGGCCTTGAACCCGGCCGCTGCCGCTTCACAGCCACGCATAAAGTGCGGTTCTTCAAGCTCAGCCAGATTTGGATGCCACTCCTGTCGACCATGCTGCCATACGCGACCCGGCACGCCCTGCCCGAGGCTAAAAGCGAATCCTTCAGAAGCTTCGCGGAAGTCCGCATAGCGCAATGAAGCGTCGTACCATGTACTTCTGCGGAACTGTAGGGTGTTTTCGGTCTCGCCAGGTAGCCAGGATTCGCCGTAGACCGCTCCCGTCGCTTCGCAGAGCACCCTCAGAATTGCATTAATGGCGCCCGTTGTGTCATTGGCGTTCTGCGTCGCTTGGTTGGCCGAGAGAAATAATTTAAGTGCGCGTTCCGCTTGCTTCTCGACAGAGATATCTTGAACGTACCCGATGATCCGGGTCACGTTCCCGCGCGTATCCTGTTGGGGTTCTCCGCCTAGACGTATGCAGCGGACACCGCCGGCCGCAATCAGGTCGTGCACCACCTCCACAGCCTGCTGCTCCCGATAGATGGATAGGAGCGCATGTTGCACGCGCTTTCGATCTGCAGAAACGACGCGGCGTAGGTAAGATCTGATGTCAGGTACCGCCTTACCCGCTGGCCAGTCGAGGACATTTAACACTTCGTCTGACACTCTTGGGACTGGCTCTCCCACGACCCAGCGCCAGACACCGATGCGTGCCCTAGCCTCGATGCGCCGCGTCTCCGCCGCCGCCTCATTCAGTTTCCAGAGAAGCCCGTCCTTTGCACGCATTTCTCGGTTCAGACGGTCGATGGTGGCCGACAGTTCTGTGAACTTATCGATTCTATCTTGCTTCCAGGACAATCGGATTACGGCCCTGAAAGTATGCTCGCCGCCCAGACGCCAGCACTCGCCACGCAACTCCGCCGGCGCGCGTCCCGCAATATACAGGCGCAATCGGACCGGCGTGGGTTGCTTCTGGGCGAGCGCCTGTAAGAGGACGGAATTCGCTATGGCGTTGTCACCGCCGAGCAACTCCGCAAGAGTTATTGAACCGATGTCGGTAGGGACGATTCCTGTCAGTTCTCGAGCCGCAGCGCTGCAGGCCTCAAGCTGCCCGCTTGGACAGAACACCAGTATGGGGTCTGGACTCAGCTCCGCAAACGTGCGTGCCAAGGAGTGTGTCATTGCCTTGCTTCAACGCTATAATACTCTCGACCCAGCGCTTCCGCTGCTTCTCCATGTCGATTCAAATACACCACGACGCGGCAACCTTTATGACCGTTGGCAATGGCTTCTTCGACGTTCACCTTGGCGTAGCCAAGGTTCTCTGCGGCAATCCGCCCGAAGACATTTGACGTCATCATGCAAAGGGCGGGACGTCCCTCCACGTAGGTTCCGAACGGACAGACACGGTTTCCGAGCACAATCTTTTCATCGCTCTCCTCGATGATGAAAAAGTCTCCGCCGATACGGCGCTTCAGATCGACCAACGCCAGGGCAACTTCGGCGCGCCCTAGAAAGGCCTGCTTAAGCGCCGCCCGGTATAGTGCATCGAACTGGTCGCCGATGCGCGCGCCGACCACCGAGATGAAGCCCTTGGCGTCTTCAAGACCGATGGTGTCCTGCAGCGTTCCCGACAAATCCCGAATGATTACCCGCATAAACCTGTCGGCGTCCATGGGGATATCCGCGTCGGCAAACCTCGTCGATGCATCATTTGTTGGATTCGGGGCTACCTTTTTACCAACCATGCTATCGAGACCCTTGCAGTTGTAAGGCGACGCATATCAATGACCAGAAATTTAGCATAAGGGACCGGGTCGAAAAACAAGTATCTGAACCGCGCGGGATTGCCGGAGGCCGCTTGGTTTAAGTTATGCGGCCACGGCTGGCCGGTTCATGTCGCGTTCCTCCACGAACACCCCTCCCAAGCAGTGGCGGCGAGCCTGGCGCCGCTGCGCATGGCGGGCGGGCCGGCAATCGAATGCGTCACCATGACGGACGGGTCGCCGGGCGTCGAAAGCCAGCACGATTCCGACAGCGTCATCCTGCCGCTCTGCGATTACATCCATGGGCGGGACAACGATGCGGGGGCGTTCGTCATCGCCTGCTTCAGCGACCCCGGGCTGCACGCTGCGCGCGAGACGACGGCGCGTCCGGTGCTCGGTATCGCCGAGTGCGCCTACCTGTCAGCGATGACGCAGGACGAAAGGTTCGGGGTGATCTCGATCCTCGAACCGTCGGTGAAACGGCACGGTCGCTATGTGCGGCAGCTCGGTCTCGCGCAGCGCAGCGCCGGCGACCGGGCCATCGGGCTCGGCGTTGTCGAGTTGAGCAACGAGGACAAGGTGCTCGACCGCATGATCGAAACCGGACGCGCCCTGCGCGTCGAAGATGGCGCCGACGTGCTGATCCTCGGCTGTGCCGGCATGGCGCGCTACCGCGAGCGCGTATCGGATGCGCTTTCCATGCCGGTCGTGGAGCCGTCCCAATCCGCCGTCGCCATGGCGCTGGGGCGGCTGCGCTGCGGTTAGGATCATTTCCGCCGTGGTCTGCGGCCGCCCACCGCACCACCATGCCGTCATGAGAGATGTGTTCTTCAGACGTTCCATTGATTATCGCCCGACATTCCCCATTTGAAACGCCGAAGACGTTTCAAATGGGGAATGTCGGATGAATGGTTGAGGGGACGTGACCATCCCACGGCCGGAGTGCAAATCGTGATCCGCAAGTCACCATCCGGGCGGAAAATGGCGACCTTGCTCGGACTGGCCGGACTGGCCGGACTGATACCGGTGTTTCTTGGCGGGCAGTTCGCGTCCAGCGCCGGCGCCAGCCAGACGGGAAGCGATCGGGACGCCCCGGTCTTCGCCCGGTCATCCGTATCTGCGGATTCGCAGCCGCTGCGGGCGAAATACGACGTCTATTTCGGCAGCTTCCACGTGCTGAGCAGCACCGCCCTGTATGAGCGCGGCGATGGCGAGTACGTGGTTTCCGCAACCGGACGGACCCGGGGCATTCTGGAGTTCTTCTTCAAATGGGCGGGCGAGACCAGGACAACCGGCCGGTTCAACGGCCCGCAGGTGCTTCCGACGCTGCACGAGAGCCGCGGGCAGGGAAGGTCCGAAGAACGGCGCATGTCGATCCGCTACGACGATTCCGGCGAAGTGGCGGATCTTGTGGTGGAGCCGACGCCCGATCCGGAGGACGTCACCCCGCTGCCGGAAAACGCGGAGGTTGGCACCGTCGACCCGTTGACCGTGTTCGCCGACCTGGGTCGCGCGATCAGTGAAGGGCGCGGTTGCGCCGGTACCTACGCGGTGTTCGACGGCAAGCGGCGCTACGATGTCACAATCTCCGACAGGGGCGAGAAAGTCCTCGAGCCGACCAGCCATTCGGCCTTCAGCGGTCCGGCCCTGATCTGTCATGTGGAATGGGACATGAAGGGCGGCGCGCGCCGGGAGAAGAACAAATACAGCCGCACCGCCCGGGATCGCACGGTCTACGTCGCCGCCCCCTTTGAAGGCGCCGAACCGATCCCGGTCGCGATGACCATTGAGACCGACTACGGCACGCTGACGGGGCATCTGACCAGCGTCGAGGCCGACGGCAAGCGACTGGCGGTGCCGAACGACTAGCAGGCTGTTGAAGAAGTCCATTTTTGAGCGATGAAGGAATATTCGTCACCGTATCGGTAGCAGATTTCGCCGTGGAGGGAGCCGTCTGGCTGGAGTTCGGCGGAGCCATCTCCGCTTACCTCGGTCATTTCGTCGTTACTGTCCCAGGAAAAATCGATACTGGTCGCCTCCGTACTGCTCGCTTCCCATAGTCGAAGTGGACCATGCGTCCGACCAGCGAGCGGTGGCCGACCGGCGGGTACTTGCAGTATCCGACCAACCGGGCCGCATCCTCCGGCGTTTCGACATGAGGAAAGATGATACCCATGGCGCCGTTGTCGAGAACCCGAATGGCATGGTGGTGCTCCAGCCCCGGCACGCGCACCAGCGGCGTGATGCCGGCGTCCTGGCAGGCGATGGCCAGGGCGGCGGCCTGGTCCACGGTCATGGCGCCGTGCTCCATGTCGATGTTGACCCAGTCGATGCCGGTGGGCGCCAGCAGGCGGCCGATGTCAGTGGTACGCCACTGGCGCAGGCTAATGCCGACGGCCAGATCGCCGGCGCGCATCCTGGCCAGGGCGAAGTTGCGGAACTCGCTCATGGATATCTCTCCTCTTTGCTTGTGATTATTTGGTGCCGAACCTGCTGTCGCCGGCGTCGCCCAGGCTGGGCAGGATGTAGCCGTGGTCGTTGAACTGGCGGTCCACCGCCGCAGCGACGATCGGCACGTCGGGATGGGCGTAGGCGAAAGCCTCGACGCCTTCCGGCGCCGCCTGACTGATAACACTCCTAGCGCATACGAATGTAGTTCCGGCTTATTCTGATCTTACGTCACATCCGCAATGCTGGGGGCTTCAGAGGCGCATTAAGAGTCACGCCTGGGGGCAAATTGATGCCCCTTGGCCGACCTGTTCGCGGGTCGGTGCCATAGCGGGCATGGAAGGGGGCGGGCAATGGCCAGCCGTCCGGCACACTGAGCCAAAGCCGCAACAGATGACGCTTCCGTTCCGGCTCAGGCCAATCCCTGTAGGCCGTCCGCGTGTGCAAGAGCACCAGATTGTTGACGAACTGAATATCGCCGAGCCGAAAATCCATTTCGAGTTTGAAGCGCGGATGGTCCGCAAGGCGCTGCACCATGTCGAGTGCTTCATTCTGGCGGGCGGTCAACCGCGGCACAGCTTCGAATCGCTGGCCACTCCGGATGAAACGCGGCACGTAGCTCACCACGACGCGGCCGTCGACCGGCATGAATACCGGCATTTCATACCACGGGTCCTGACCATCGACACCTTCCCCGCGGCGGTCGTAATAGAACGGGCGAGTCAATTCCTCGGCCAGGTCGGGTCTTTGCGCAATCATCTCGTTCCATAGTGCTGCCGCGCTCACGAGCCCGGATTCTCCGCCCGAGCGGGCTCCGGAGAGGCACAGCAGGCCAACGATTTCCGCACCGATATCGGTATGGAACGGCAGGGAATCCGCAGACTGGTGTCCCCGCTGGTTGGGATTGTCAGCGTCGCCACCCACATCGGTGACGTGGCCGAGGAGGTTTCCAGCCGGGTTCTGCGTGACCGGTACCCCGATTCGGGTGCCGATCGCCCAATAAGCACGTGCCGTGCGGGCCCGAGGCCAATCCGCAACTGGCAATCCACGCATCAGCACAAAGCCGCGCCCGTCCACGACATCGTTGCGGATGCGGGCCAGCCCCGCATCGAGAACCGGCATTACGAAATCCACTTCGCGCAACGCCGTGATATCCCGGTCCGACGTGGCATCGGCGACAGCTTCCAGTTCGCTGAGTTCCTCTGCAGAGAACTCATGAATCCAGCCGTCCCGCTTCGCCAAATCCGACCCGAGCCAGGCGCTTTCCCCTTCATGTGTCCGTAATATGGTCATACCGATCCTCCATCCGGAGCTGCAGTCTGGATCAATTTGCGGCGCGTGCCAATATTTCCCCAAGCCGGACGCGTGCGGGAAAGCGCCCGCTACAGGGAGATTAAGCTTCCGGCGCTTGCGCGAACAACCTAACAACGAAGCGTTCATCCTGTTCGACCAGGCCGGGTTCCGTGCCGTTGTGTTCTCTCATACGCTCAGAACTGAGCGTAACAGCACAACATCATCGGCAGCAGGGCTGGTTCACCGGGAGCTCACGAAGCATCATCATTGTGAGGCGGATCACCTCTGGTGAGTCATTGAAATAGCGGAACGGGTTTCTCATCCGCGGAGGCTACACAGCGGCCCAGCGTGGCACGCGCTTTTTGCTCTGACAGTACCGCCCGCTCTCTTGGAAGTTTCAACCGCTATCCGCCACTGCCGCCTGCGCGGCGCGCAGGTTTGCCGGCGGTACCCACAATGTGAGCGCGTCGGGCCGGTCGGGGTCGCCGGTGAAGTGCGGCATCTCGCCGAGCGCAGCGATGGCGCGGTTGAAGCCATCGCGATCGGCGGCGGCGACCGGCACGAAGCCGGTGCGCGCGGCCCAGCGGCCGAGTTCGGCGTTGGCGATGCAGCCGAGCTCCAGCGAACTGATCTCACAGCGCCCGCGCGCCGCGTCGCGCAGATGGAAGGCGGCATGCGCATCGTGCAGCTTTACCTGATTGGTGGCGTCATCGCCCTGCAGCCAGCCGGACGGTAGCGGCAGGCCGGTACGCACGGCGTAGCTCGAACGCAGCGCGGCCGGATCGAACGCGCAGTTCTCGTCCGCCTCCAGGCAGGTCGCGGCGCCCAGTTCGACCCGGTCCAGCGCGCCGAGTGCGATATCCTGGAACACGCCAAGCACCTCCAGCGCCGACACCCCGCCGATCCCCTCGTCCGCGACCAGCGGCGCGCCGGTCAGCGGCCTGAAGGCGATCTCGCATTCGGCCGGCCTGGTTTTCCCGGTGCAGTCGGCAACCGGCAGCGTGAAGCCCGTCGGCTCGGCGAATACCGCGCCGATATCGTCGTGCAGCGTGCGGTACAGTCCCCAGGCGGCAGCGATCTCGTCGACCTCGCCGGCATCGGCGGTAAGTTCTTCGCCGCTCGGGAAGTTTTCCAGCACCTGATAGGGCGTGATCTGCAGTGCGTAGAGCTTGCCAGCGTCGAGCGCGTCCTGCGCCAGATTCTCGATGCGCTTCTTGATCCCGTCGGCGTCCTTCGGCAGCGGGTTGCCGCTGCCGCCGGCCTGGTAGAACGAAATCGTGTTCTTCGACGAATCCGAGCCGCTCGACGACGCGGCGCTGAACGCAGCATCGACCTTCACGCCCCAGCCGGAGCCGGAGACCTCGGTCTTCACGCTTTCCTTCGTCGTCTTGCTGCGTGTGGCGATGTCGATCACCGCGAACGCCTCGGCGCCACGCATCGCTGCCGACACGAAGCCCTCGCCGCAGGCCTGCTGGAACGCGGCCAGATCGCGCCGCGCCAGCGCGGCGGCGGCGGCGGTCAGGGTAACTGCGCGGCCGAGATGGCGGCCACGCCCGGGGTCCTTCGGCGCGGCGTAATGCGCGCCGTTGCGTACCTCCGCGCGGACTACATACGTGGTCGAGAAGGCCGTAATCTTCGTACTCTTCGCGAAACTCGCCTTGCCCGACGCCTCATAGGCGATCGCGTTGACAGACACCGAGGATGAGATGCCCATCGAGCGCGACAGCGAATGGCTGTCGCGCGTCTCGGAGATAGACACGGTGGTTTCCTGCGCCGGGTCGTCAGCGATGTCGAACGCGACGCATTCGGTCGGGATCGGCTGACCGCGGTCGACGCTCCAGCCCCAGCCGAGATCCACGCCGGTTTCGGGCGCCTCGACCATGAAGGCCTTTCGGGCGGCAGAGTCGTCCAGCCGCTCAGCCGGTGACGGCCGGCGCGCGAAGCTGCGCGCTTCGGCCTCGGCGGTCTTGGCGCTATCGCCAGATGACGGGAACAGCCCGGCGATCTGGTCGCAACCGGCTAGACCACTCAGTGCGGCAATGCAGACAACGGCGGTCCAGCCGAAAGATGAAGCGGGGCGACGGCAGAACATGGCGCGTCTCCGGTCGTGTCGGGGAACGGCGCGCACCCTGACCGGGCGCCCCGCGCCGGGGGAACGGGAAATGGGGAAGATATGAGCCAGCATACCCCAGATAACTGCCAAACTCGGCACCGACTATAGCCGAGCAGGCCCCCTCTTGGAACCAGAAATCGCTTAGCGGTTTGGCGAAGGCCCTGTAGAAGCCAAGGACATGTTGTTGTAACGCTGGTTTACCTGGGCTCGTGGCATGCGGGCTGGGGCGACCGCTCTGGGCGGATGCTGGGCGTCGGGCTCGCGAGGGAGGGAGTATGCTCATGAACGACGCGCAGAATCTGTCGCCTGATGATGTGGAGTACATCGTTCCCGGGCCGGAGCCGACGCAGGATGAACTGCTTGCTCTTGCCGGCGAGGGCGCCAAAGCGTGGAACGCCTGGCGGGAACGGTATCCGGTGCTGATTGACAAGGAATCTCAGCAGCCCAACGGACCGCGCGCTGATTTTTCTGGCGTGTATTTTACGAAAGATAAAAATGAGGTAATAAATTTTTCTGGGTTTAATTTCGGGCATGGTGCATCTTTTATAGATACACAATTTGGTGATAACGCCAATTTTCATGGCGCAATATTCGGAAACGACGCTCAGTTTAAATGCGCAAAATTCGGTGACGGTGCTGATTTCGGGGACGCAACGTTCGGCGATAATGCCCTGTTTGACGGAGCTTCATTTGGCGTATCGATCTCTTTTTATCGCGCAACCTTCGGCGAGGGGGCCAACTTCGAGGGTGCCGCCTTTGGCGACGGCAGCGTATTTCTGAACGCGACATTTGGCGACAGAGCGTGGTTCAGCGGGAGAGCGGAGAAAGAGGACGCCTTTTCCAGCGTAAGTTTCACGGGTGCCCGTTTTCTTGGATATGCCTCGTTCGCCCGTCGGGTATTCAATGCCTCGGCCGACTTTGACAACACGTCCTTCAAACAGCCGCCCGAATTCAGCGCCATCAAGAACCCGGAAAATCTGAACTGGACGGCCATGAAGGTAGGCTTCGCCGGCGCGGTCGGGGGGTTTCCCACCCCCGGATGGACGACAAAAACGGAAACCGTGACGCGGCTGCAGCGCCTACGCAGGATTGCGGCCAACATTCATGCGAACGATGCGGAGCGCGACCTGTTCATCGCCGAGCGCAAGGCGGAGCGGGGATTTCTGTGGAAAGCCTGGTGGCGCCGCAAGCGGGATTTGAGCGTGTTCACGAAAGCGTTGCGCAACACGCTTCTGCTGTTCCTCTATTCCCTGTCATCCAATTGTGGTCGCAGCGTCCTGCTGCCGCTGTTCTGGCTGGCGGTGTCCAGCGTCGGGTTCTGGGGCGCCTACGACGCGCTTGCGGTGGAGGGCGACCCCCTGCCGGTGGGCGACAGCGGTGAAAGCATCGGACGCACGCGTGCGCTATTGGCCTTTACGGGCTCGCGCTTCCTGCCTCTCCTCGGCTCGTCGTTCGCGGCAGCGGAGGATGTTGAGAGCGCGCTCTTCGCCGGGCCCATCCCGTCCGAGACCGTACAGGCGCTGGCAGCGGGCCAGGGGATACTGAACGCTATCCTG
Source organism: Alphaproteobacteria bacterium (assembly GCA_040905865.1). NCBI lineage: Bacteria > Pseudomonadati > Pseudomonadota > Alphaproteobacteria > Alphaproteobacteria bacterium. Next base: position 4,812 of record JBBDQU010000068.1, on the reverse strand, counting down.
CTGTTTTTGCTGGCACTGGCTTTGCGGAACCATTTCCGGGTCGGGTAGCGGTATGTTCAGTGGCGAGATCGAAGTGGACGAAAGCTGTTTCGGTGGCAAGCGCAAGGGACGCCGGGGACGCGGAGCAGCCGGAAAAATACCGGTATTCGGCCTTTTGAAACAGCGAGGCAAGGTCTACACGAAGATCATTCCCGACGCCTCCGGCGACACGTTGATGCCCATCATGGCACGGAAGATCGTGCCGGACAGCATCGTCTATTCCGACTACTGGGGCGGCTACAACGTGCTGGACGTCTCCGACTTCAAGCACTTTCGAATCAACCACTCGGAGTTGTTCGCTGACAAGCAAAACCACATCGACGGAAACGAGAATTTCTGGAACCAGGCGCGCCATATGCGGAAATTCAACGGTGTTCCGAAGGCCCATTTCGGGCTATTTTTGAAGGAGTGCGAGTGGCGTTTCAACAACAGTGAACCGTCAACTCAATTATATCAACTCAGTCAGTGGGTAATCGTCGTCTCAGGTAGTTAACTGGGACAGCCCCTGGAAACAGAACGCTATTGGGCGCTTCAACCGGGACGCTGTGGAGGCTGAACAACCAATGTCCAAAACGCCTTTCCTGACAGTAAACGGCCTGGTGCGGCCAATGCCGAACGAAATCGCACCGGATACGCCGCTTTTGGATATCCTCCGCAACACACTGGGTCTGACCGGCAGCCGCTTTGGCTGCGGATTGGAGCAATGCGGTGCATGCATGGTGCTGGTTGATGGCCAGCCGATGCAGTCATGCAATGCGGCGCTGGACTCGCTTGCGGGCAAACAGATCACGACGATTGAGGGGCTGGCAGGAACCGATGGCAAGCTGCACCCGCTGCAACAAGCCTTTCTGGATGAGCAGGCCGGGCAGTGTGGCTATTGCCTATCCGGTATTCTGATCTCGGCCAAGGCGCTTCTGGACCGGAACCCGAATCCGACACGGCGCGAGATTGCAGCGGCGCTGGATGACAATCTCTGCCGATGCGGCTCGCATGTTCGCATTCTGAAAGCGGTTGAACGGGCCGCGGCAACCATGCGAGCTAGGGGCTAGGCCATGAACGAAACCGTGAAACTGCCTGCCAGCCTGACCACCAACCCACGGCTGGACCGCTGGGTGAAGTTCGAGGACAACCGCACCGTGCGAGTGGCCTCTGGCAAGGTGGAAATCGGCCAGGGGATTGTCACCGCGCTGGCACAGATTGCAGCGGAAGAACTCTATCTGCCGCTGGAGCGTGTAACGCTGTTATCCGGCAGCACCGAATATGGACCGGACGAACAGTATACGTCATCCAGCCTTTCGGTCATGGTCTCCGGCGCTTCGATCAGACTGGTCTGTGCCGAGGTTCGGTCATTGCTGACCAACCAGGCGGCATTGCGGCTGAATTGCTCGCCCGATGATCTAATCGTAGCGGATGGCGCGTTCGTGAAAGATGGCGTGGCAACCGGTCTGGATTACTGGGATGTCGCCCCTGCTCTCGACCTCAGCCAGGCACCGACGGGACGTGCCAGGCCTAAATCGCCGGAGGCCTATCGGCTGGTCGGCAAGGAAATCCCTCGGGCAGACCTGCCGGGGAAGGTGACAGGTGCTGCAGAAACCTATCTGCACGACATGCGCCCGGCGGGCGCCCTGCATGCCCGCACGTTGCGCCAGCCGGGCCCCGGTGCGGTGTTGGAAGCGCTGGACGAAGATGCCGTGCGGGGCGCCAGCGGTGATGAAGAATTGCGCGTTGTCCGCCGCGCCAGTTTCGTCGCCTTTGTCAGTACCAGCGAGCGCAAGGCGGAAGCCGCGGCGGTCTATGCCGAAGCCAACGCAAAATGGTCTGGTCTGCGCGACTATCGCGGCAGCGAGCAGGAGGGCGCCTGGCTGGTGGGGCGGCCGGCGGAATTGCGCGCGATCGGCGCGGCAGTAAAGGACACCCCAGATGCTTCGGCTATAGTGGAGGCGACCTATACCCGGCCCTACATCGCCCATGCTTCTATGGGGCCGTCGGCGGCAATTGCACAGTATGACGGCGAGACCATGACGATCTGGTCGCATGGGCAGGGAATGCATCCGTTGCGCAAGAATGTGGCCGAAATGCTGGGACTCGATTCGGCCAAGGTGATTTGCCACCATCGCCATGGCCCCGGCTGCTATGGCCATAACGGTTCGGACGACGCGGCGGCGGATGCCGCCATCGTCGCGCTGGCGCTGCCAGGCGAGACCGTGCGACTGCAATGGCGGCGCGAGGAAGAGTTCGCCTACGAACCGGTCAGTCCGGCCATGTCGGTAACGGTGAGGGTCGCCGTCGATGCGGCCGGCAATCCCACGGATTGGACCCAGGAGATCTGGAGCGCCAGCCACGTGCAGCGTCCGGGTTCCGGCAGCGGTTATCTGCTGGCAAGCGAGGCGTTGGAAAACCCGCCGCCGCCGGTCAAGGTTACCGATCCGCCGGAGGAACGCGGCGGTGGCGGCACCCGAAACGCGGTACCGCTCTACCGGATACCGGCACATCGCATCAAACATCATCTGGTGACGGAAGGTCCGGTGCGGACCTCCGCCCTACGAGGGCTCGGCGCCCCCACCAATGTCTTCGCGATGGAATGCATGATGGACGAATTGGCGGCCCGTGCCGGCAAGGATCCGCTTGCCTATCGGCTGGCGCTGCTGGACGACCCGCGCGCCCGCGCCGTGCTGGAGCGGACGGCAGCAATGGCCGGTTGGGCTAACCGTAGTTCCGGTGGCGAGGGCAAGGGACTGGGCATCGCCTTTGCACGCTACAAGAATATGGCGGCCTATTCCGCCGTTGCGGTTGCTGTGACGGTGGCGGACGAGGTGCGCCTCGACCATGTCTGGAGCGCCAGCGATGCCGGGTTGGTAATCAACCCGAACGGCGCGCGCAACCAGTTGGAGGGCGGCATCGTACAGGCTGCCAGCTTTGCACTCAAAGAACAGGTGAAGATTGAGGGCAAAGGTATCGCCTCCCGGGACTGGGACGCGTATCCGATCCTGCGCTTCAGCGAAGTGCCGCCTGTTGACGTGGAAATAATCGGTTCACCAGACGATCCTTCGCTGGGCATGGGCGAGTGCACGGTCGGTCCAACTTGCGCCGCTATCGGCAATGCCCTCGCCCATGCGCTTGGGCGGCGGATGTACGACATGCCGCTGAACCGGGAGCGGATCATGACGGCATTACTGGTGACGTGATTCCCAGGGTTACCCATTCAGACGCAGAGCCTCCGGGCCATGTGTTCTGACAATTCCGTCGCGCCCGATAGCTTAGCGGTCAAGTCCGTTCAGAAAAGTTTGCAAGACATCATTGAAAGCTCCCGGCTGTTCGACGTTCGGGAAATGTCCGGCGCCCTTAAGTATCGCCATACGGGCGCCGGCAATCCCATCCTTGTACATTTGCATCCGTGCAGGGGTCGTCGAGGTGTCCTGCGCACCGGCCAGGATCAGGGTTGGCGTATGAATTTCACCGAGCCGGCTGTCGTAATTCATCGCCAGAATCGCTTCGTAGGCGCGCGCCTGCCCGAACAAGGTCGTGCCACCCAGAATCCGGCGTAACAATGCCAGTCGCTCGGAATGTCTCGCTTCATCGGGATCATGCAGCAAACGGCCCAACAGGGCGTCGGCCTGGCTCTCCATTGTCGTCCGGGCCGTGGCGCCGGATGCGCGCATGGCCGCAATATTGTCCCGCGCTGCTGCGATGCGTTCGTCGGGCAAGGCGCCCTGGGACGCCATGAAGGTCAGGCTGGACAAGCGGTCCGCATGTTCGAGTGCCAGCGCAAGCCCGACCATGGCGCCGAGAGAACTACCGACAAAATGCGTTTTTTCGACGCCGATGTGGTCCAGCAGGCCAACGACGTCCTTGGCCAGGTCCTCCATGGAGAAAGCCTGTCCGTCTTTGTCGGTTCGCCCGTGCCCCCGGAGGTCAAAGCGAAGGACCCGGTATCGGTCCCGAAACGCGGCAATCTGAGGGTTGAAGCTCCGAAGATCGAGCGACAAAGCGTGCGCGAACGTAATGACTGGTGCTCCCTCCGGACCATCCAGCGTAAAATGAACCGATACACCGTTAATGTTTCGTGTTTTGCCGTCAGGATTCATGTGCTCCTACTCGTATTGTCATAGCCATCATGTTAGCGGTTTGGTCAGCCCAGCAATACAAGATTGACATGACTGTCAACGGCGGAGCAAAAACCGGCCATGTGGCGGAGCAAAAATAGGCCAGTTCAGGATGTTTGGATCGGATGCCGGGAATGGGTTTCGCGCCCAGGCATCCGTGCTCTCTATGTAGCTGGCGGGTGCCTGGGCGCGTTGGCCCGTCAGGGCCAATCTGGCGTGTTGTTCAGTTTATGGCCGGGCTTTTGCTGTCGCGGCTTTGAGCCAGTCGATAAGTGTCGCCATTCATTTCGAGGATGCTGACGTGGTGGGTCAGTCGGTCGAGCAAGGCTCCGGTCAGTCGCTCAGAGCCAAAGGTCTTGGTCCATTCGTCGAAAGGAACCCGCGCCGCCTCAATGTGTCAACGGCGGAGCAAATCCCCACCTGAACCGCCCCGAGTTTCCCGGAGGCTCCAACTTGTGAGAAGAAGGAACTATCATGGGGACACAATCGACACGATATCCGGCGGAGGTGCGCGAGCGGGCGGGCCGTCTGGTTTTGGATCATGCAGGCGATTACGGCTCGCAATGGGGGGCGATCAACTCGATCTCGGCCAAGATCGGCTGCACGGCGGAGACGCTGCGCCGGAAGGGCAAGACACGCTTCGCAATCCGCCAGTGCCCGATGGCCATCG
>JBBDQU010000067.1 GCA_040905865.1 Alphaproteobacteria bacterium | reverse complement strand
GGCGGCAAGGAAAAATATTCCCTCTTGCAACTTAACGCCTAATGGGTGTCACCGGTTTAGGAGCGGTTTGTTTCGCATGTCGGCAAGGCAAAATCGGGTGTCGGGGGAGTCGGCGGGAATCGATGGCCGTATCATTTTTCCGTAACAATAACTGGGTATAGAGAGGTGCACGATCCGGGTTTAACTTATATTTCTCTTTGAGGTCTTCCATCGCAATGACCGATAAAGGCAAATTGAAACTGCCGGATTGTTTCATCGCTGATCTTTGCGTTCCGGGGCAACCGACGCGGCTGTTGCAGCGAAGAGGCGATGCACTCGTAACTGTTGACGACAGGCCGGAGATGACCTTTCCGATCGTGCGCGGTACGCCAATTCTGATCAATGAAGATAATTCGGTTTTTCTGTTGAGCCATTATCGGGAAGGGAAAGTGACTACGATGGATCTCCGCGATCCGACGGAAAAGGATCGCGGCGTTCTTGCCCGCCTGAAAGCACAAGTGGGCCGGATGATTCCGGGGAAGTCGCGTAATGTCTCGAAATATTCGGGGCGCGATGCCCTCGCCGATCTCCTGGATAAACAGCCGGACGCGAAAATACTGGTTGTTGGCGCCGGCGAAGCGCGGTTTGAAATCCAGCGGGATGCAAACATCGTATATACCGACGTTGCACTGGCGCCGGATACACATCTTATCGCGGACGCGCACGATATCCCGTTTGTCGGCGGCGTTTTCGATGCCGTGTTCGCAATCGCCGTCCTCGAACATGTTGCTGACCCCAATCGGTGCGTCGAAGAAATTCGTCGTGTACTCAAACCCGAGGGGCTGGTTTTTTCGTCGATTCCATTCATGCAGCAGGTCCACATGGGTCGGTACGACTACACCAGATTCACCGCCATAGGCCACAGGCGCCTGTTTCGCTGGTTTGATGAAGTGCGCTCAGGCGTCAGTAATGGACCCGGGATGGCGCTTGCCTGGAGTCTTGAATATTTTTTGTCCAGCTTTTCCGAAAAGCCGGTTACGCGGCACCTTCTGCAACTCCTGAGCCGCTGCATCAGCTGGCCTTTTCTGCTGGCCGACGAATTCCTGGCGGGAAAGGCGGGGGCGTATGACTGTGCTTCCGCATATTATTTTTGCGGTCGACTGCGGGATGCGCCGTTAAGCGAACGCCAGATTATTGCACAGTACAGGGGCATGGGAGGCCTGTCCTGAATGCAGTACGCGGCGGTGTCCGCTGCCCGACGCTGTAACCGTTTCGACCTGAAATCTTTCAAATGCCTGTAACGCCGCTGTCACCGATCCGTCCGGTTTGCGCCGCTACGGTGTCCGGACCGGCGGTGGCGCCGAATCCGGGGTACCGCGATTCGCTGCCGCTGCCGAACACCCTGGCGAAAGGCGGAACCGATGGCATCTTTCAATCGACTGGACGTAAGGCTGGCGCGGGACGACGACGAGATCAGGCAGGCGCAGGCATTGCGGTACCGGATATTCTATGAGGAACTGGGCGCGCGCCTGACGCCGGAACTGCGTCGCCTCCGCCGGGACGTCGATGCGCTCGACGAACGCTGCGATCATCTGCTGGTCGTCGACAATGCGGCGTGTGACAAGTCGCGGCGCGTTGTCGGCACCTACCGCCTGAACCTGGGCCGGTCCGGCGACGAATCCGGGACATTCTATTCCGCCGGCGAATACGACCTGAAGCCGCTGCTGAAATGGCCGGGAAAACTGCTGGAGGTGGGGCGGTCCTGCGTCGCGGCGGAATACCGGCGCGGCCCGGTGATGCAGCGGCTGTGGACCGGCATCGCGGCCTATATGGACGCGCACGAGGCCAGCGTCCTGTTCGGCTGCGCCAGCTTCCCGGGCACGGACCCGGCGGAACATGCCGTAGCCCTGTCCTATCTGTATCGCCATCGCCTCGCGCCGTCGCAGCTTCGGGCCAGGGCGCTGCCGTCCCGGCGCGTCGACATGGCGATGCGCGAGCGCGGATCCTACGATCCCGGCGCGGCGATGGCGGCGCTGCCGACCCTGATCAAGGGTTATCTGCGGCTCGGCGGCGTCATCGGCGACGGCGCGGTGATCGATTGCCAGTTCAATACGGTGGATGTCTGCATGGTCGTCAACGCGCGTGAAATCGTCGCCCGCTAGTTCCGCACCTCGGCACCGGACCGGGATAACGGCAAGGACGCTTCGCCATCGGCCTGCGCTACGCCGGAGCCCGCGACGACGAGTGCCGCTTTTGCCGGCGGCGGCACCCGGTAGCGCGCCCATCGGGCTTCCCCCTCCATGACCAGGCGATTGTCGTCGACGAGGGATTTGAGGCGGTATTGCAGCGTACGGCGCGGCGGCGCCAACTCCAGCGCATCTTCGATCTGCCGCACGTTCGCACCGTCGGGATACCGCGCCACGGCGACCTCAATCGCCTGCAAATCTTCGTCCCGGATGCGCCTCGCCACGATGTCCTCTTAATTGCGTGCAAACCTTTACGCGCAATTAAAACATAGTTGTGCGCAATTTACAAATTATATGCGCAATTGTACCCTCTATGCGCCATAATTTCCTGCGCATAAAGCCCTTTTGCTGCGCATGGCGCTGTAGGCGCAGGAAACGGATGCTTGCATGGTTCGGTGCAGGTGGAGAGGCAAGTCTCCAAGCCCCGCGAGCGATTGAACGGCGATACGTTCTACTGGCGCATGAGGGCTCGATGCCCGACATGCGCCACGGCGAGAGGGATGCAACGGGAGAGCGCAGCGTCTCCCTTGCCAAGATGCGTGTATTACACGCACATCTTGCGCGTAGCGTTTGCATACGTATTGTACACCGTCAGGCAAAGGTTAAGACCTTTCCAAATTCGTGCGCAACGATGCATATTCAGTTCACACGGCCCGCGTAAACCGAAACAGCGTTTGCTGGGTATCCCCGCCCTCAGCTACGTCATTTACTCCAGGGCTGAATCATAAATTGTTAATGCGCTGAGGGACGAACAGGATTCTTATG
>JBBDQU010000066.1 GCA_040905865.1 Alphaproteobacteria bacterium | reverse complement strand
ATTTCCGATTCACAATAAACTAGAACAGCAACGCAATATCAGTCCGCGTCGAATGGCGCAGGAGGTCACCCGCGCCGTGGAGGGGGCTTATACGACCGCCCCCACAAACATGTCAAACGCTTTGTCCCCACAAAATGAAATAATTTCGACATCAAGCGATAACTTGCGGAAAACCGCCCATCATAAAGAAAAATAAAGGTTTAAGTGGCGGTTTACCTGAAATTAAGGTTCACAAGTTACGGTTAACGCGATAATTAATGGCATGGCATGCTGTTATCTTGGTTAATGCCAGGTATTACAGGGACAATAACGGCGACAGGATTAGGACCTTATGCGTATTGGTATGTTGACAGCCGTCGTCACGACAACTCTCGCAACCGTCTTATGGCTCGGTAGTCCCTCCGGACACGGGACGCTGCAACCGGAGACAGGGGAACTGACGACACCCGATACGCAGACAGACGACATGGCGTTGCTGGAAGACGGGGACGCATTCGACAACCTGCCCGACCCCTCTGTTGTCGATAACCTGACCGTTGCCCGCGGCGACACGCTGATGGCGCTGCTGGTCAGGGGCGGCGTCGATCGCAGTGAGGCGCATGAAGCCGTCGCGGCGCTGAAAAAGGTTTACAATCCCCGCGATATCCGGCCCGGCGTGCAGGTCACCGTGACCCGCCACGCACCGGAACCCGGCCAGGACCCGATGCTGCAGGAGCTTGACCTGGAGGTCGCCTCGACCCGTCGGGTCGCCGTAACGCGCGGCGAGACGGGCGGTTTCGAGGCCGCGGCAATCGATACGCCGCTTACCGCCACGGCGACCAAAGCATCGGGCACCATCCATTCCAGCCTCTATGTCGCGGGCACCCGAGCCAGCCTGCCGGCCAATACGCTGGCCAGCATGATCAAGATATTCAGCTATGACGTCGATTTCCAGCGCGATGTCCAACCAGGCGATTCCTTCGACATGATGTATGAACGCATGGTGGACGATGCCGGCAACGCGCTGGCGGAAGGCGAAATCCTGATTGCGGAAATGGTGCTGAGCGGCAAGAAAATCCGTCTCTACCGCCATGAGACCGCCGATGGCGAAATCGACTATTTCGACGCCAGGGGCCGCAGCAGCCGAAAGGCGCTGATCATGACCCCGATCGACGGCGCAAGGATCTCCTCCGGCTACGGCCGCCGGAAGCATCCGATCCTGGGCTATACCAAGATGCATCGCGGCACCGATTTCGCCGCCCCCAGCGGCACGCCGATCTATGCGGCGGGCAACGGGGTGGTCGAACTGGCCGGACGCAATGGCGGTTATGGCCACTACATCCGGATACGCCACAATGGCACCTACAAGACCGCCTACGCCCATCTGCGCAACTACGCCAAGGGTATCGCCGCCGGCAAGCGGGTCAAGCAGGGCGAGGTCATCGGCTATGTGGGCACCAGCGGACGCTCCACCGGCCCGCACCTGCATTACGAAATCCTGATCGACAACAAACAGGTCAATCCCAAGACATTGAACCTGCCCAGCGGCCGGACGCTGACGGGCAAGGAGCTGGCGCGCTTCAACACCATGCGCGATGCGCTGGAGGATCGCTACGCCGCCCTGCCGCCCGCGGATACACAGCTCGCGACCGGTGATTAGCTCAGATCGCGCCGGGCAGGCCCACCTATCGCAAATCGTCCAATACGGCGTAGATCGCATCAAGGCATCCGGCGCCCAGGCGCTGGCAGCGTTCCGGCGACCAGCCGACCCGGTCGTCGGGCGCGTTGGCGTTATCCTTGAACGGCATTTCCAGGGTCATGCCCAGCGCACCGAAATATTCCGCCACATGCGATGAACACAGGGTCAGGTTGCCCTTGCCCGGCGATGCCTTGGGATAGCCCTTCTCGGTCTGGTAATCCGGATTGGCGCGCACCAGCGCCGCATCGAAAATGTCCTTCGCGGTCTTCTGCCGGTCGGTCAGCGAGGGAATGCCGTCGGCCCCGGCAATGAAGACATAAGGCAGCGCTTCGTCGCCATGCACGTCGAGACAGAAATCGACGCCGGTCTGGCGCATCCGCTCCCGCGTCATGAAGACTTCGGGGCTTTTCTCCATGCTGGGCTCGGCCCACTCGCGGTTCAGGTTCGCACCCGAAGCGTTGACCCGCAGATTGCCACGGCGGCTGCCATCGGGGTTCATGTTGGGAACGACATGCAATACGGCCTTCTGCAGCACCGCGCGCGCCACCGGATCGGCCTCGTCCGTCAGGCGGTTGAGGAACCCTTCCATCCACCAGGAGGCCTGGGTCTCGCCCGGATGCTGGCGGCCGACAACCCAGCACACATGCTTGCCCGCACCCGACTGGCCGACGGTCACCAGGTCCATGTCGGCGCCGTCCAGCGTCTGCCCCAGCACGTCCAGCGCCACGCGCGGCGATGTCTGGCACTGCGCGATGAAATCCCGGCAGCGTTCGGTCGAATAGGGCGCGAAATACGCATAATGCACCGCGTCCCGATCCGGCGTATGGCGAATCGTCAGGACCGCGCCGTCATATTCGGTCGGCACGCGGAACCACGCCGCCCGGTCATAGGAGGCAACGGCCTGATAGCCTTCCCAGCCCCTGGCGTAACTGGCCTGCCCCGCATTCTCGATGCGGAAGGCGCAATCGGCGTCGCGCACGCCGACGGCGCGGAAATGAAACCACTGGAAGAAATCCGATTCCGTATCCTTGCGTATGTTCAGCCGCACATTGGCCGCGTCCGACGCGTCGATGACCTCGATGTTGCCGGAATCAAAATTCGCGGTGATATGCATCCCTGTCCCCCTGCCCTGTCTTGTCATTGATTGATGGCGATAAAAGTAAAGCCGGCGGGCTTTTTTACAACCCGCCGGCTTCCGGCACCATGAATGTTATTCCCCGGTCAGGCGGCTTCCGCCGCTACCTGCTCCCCGTTGATGACCAGCCCTCCTTCGCCGGCGGTGACCCGGATCGTTTCGCCATCAGCGACACGCCCCTCAAGGATCAGGCTGGCGATCGGGTTCTGCAACGACCGCTGGATCGCCCGCTTCAACGGCCGGGCGCCATAGACCGGATCGTAGCCGGCATCGCCCAGCCACTCCTTGGCGGCGGCGTCGAGCTCCAGTGTGATCTTGCGGTCGTCCAGCAGTTTCTGCAGCCGCCCCAGCTGGATATCGACGATCTTGGTCATGTTGGCCCGACTCAAACGGTGGAACAGCAGGATTTCGTCCAGCCGGTTCAGGAATTCCGGACGGAAGGCAGCCCGGACGATTTCCATCACCTGCCCGCGCACGGCGCTGGAATCCTCGCCTTCGGGCTGGGCCGCCAGAATGTCCCCGCCGAGGTTGGAGGTCAGCACGATCACCACATTGGTGAAATCCACCGTCCGCCCCTGCCCGTCGGTCAGCCGCCCGTCATCGAGCACCTGCAGCAGCACGTTGAAGACGTCGGGATGGGCCTTTTCGACCTCGTCGAACAGGATGATCTGGTAAGGCCGGCGCCGGACCGCCTCGGTAAGCGCGCCGCCTTCGTCATAGCCGACATAACCGGGAGGCGCCCCGATCAGCCGGGAGACGGCGTGCTTCTCCATGTATTCCGACATGTCGATCCGGCACATTGCCTGGTCGTCGTCGAACAGGAATTCCGCCAGTGCGCGGGTCAGTTCCGTTTTGCCGACCCCGGTCGGTCCCAGGAACAGGAACGAGCCAATCGGCCGGTTCGGGTCCTGCAGCCCGGCGCGGGCGCGACGCACCGCATGGGCGATGCTGACAATCGCTTCGTCCTGCCCGATCACCCTCCTGCCGAGGGATTCTTCCATCGCCATCAGCTTCTCGCGTTCGCCTTCGAGCATCTTGTCGACCGGCACGCCGGTCCAGCGCGACACGACGCCCGCGATGTCCTGCGCGGTAACTTCCTCGTTCAGAATCCGGTGTTCAGCGGATTCGTCGGCTTGCGCCAGTTTCTTCTCGAGGTCAGGAATGATGCCATAGGACAGTTCACCCGCCCGGGCCAGATCGCCCTGGCGGCGGACACGATCCAGTTCGCTACGCGCCTGATCGAGCTGCTCCTTGATGTCCTGCGAACCCTGCAGCCGGTCCTTTTCCGCCTGCCAGGCCGCCGTCAGCTCGGCGCTTCGCCCCTCGAGCTCGGCCAGGTCCTTTTCCAGCGTGGTCAGCCGATCCCGGGACGCCTTGTCGGTTTCCTTCCTCAGCGCCTCGCGCTCGATCTTGAGCTGGATGATGCGGCGGTCGAGTTCGTCGATCGCTTCCGGTTTGGAATCGACTTCCATGCGCAACCGGCTCGCCGCCTCGTCGACAAGGTCAATCGCCTTGTCCGGCAGGAACCGGTCCGTGATATAGCGGTTCGACAGCGTCGCCGCCGAGACGATGGCGGAATCGGTGATCCGCACGCCGTGATGCAGTTCGTATTTTTCCTTCAACCCGCGCAGGATCGAGATCGTGTCCTCGACCGTCGGCTCGTCGACAAAGACCGGCTGGAAGCGCCGCGCCAGCGCCGCATCCTTTTCGATATGCTTGCGATATTCGTTCAGGGTCGTCGCGCCGACCGCATGCAGTTCTCCGCGCGCCAGCGCCGGCTTCAACATGTTGGAGGCATCCATCGAGCCTTCCGCCGCGCCCGCGCCGACCAGCGTATGCAGTTCGTCGATGAACAGCAGCACCTCACCCGCGGCGGCGGTCACTTCCTGCAGCACCGCCTTGAGCCGTTCCTCGAACTCCCCGCGGAATTTCGCCCCGGCGATCAGGGCGCCCAAGTCGAGCGCCATCAGCCGCTTGTTCTTCAGGCTTTCCGGCACGTCGCCATTGACGATGCGCTGCGCCAGCCCCTCGATGATGGCCGTCTTGCCGACGCCCGGCTCACCGATCAGCACCGGATTGTTTTTGGTCCGGCGCGACAGCACCTGGATCGTGCGGCGGATTTCCTCATCACGGCCGATGACCGGGTCGAGCTTGCCGTCGCGCGCCGCGGCGGTCAGGTCCTGGGCGTATTTCTTCAATGCGTCATAGCTGTCTTCGGCCGTGGCGGAATCCGCCTTGCGGCCCTGCCGGATTTCCTCGATCGCCTTGTTCAGCGCCTGCGGGGTCACGCCGGCATCGGCGAGCGCCTTCGCGGCATCGGTTCCCTGCGCCAGCGCCAGGGCGAGCAGCAGCCGTTCGGCGGTAACGAAACTGTCGCCGGCTTTTTCCGCCACCTGCTCCGCCTGATCGAACAGGCGGGCCGTTTCGGGGGCGAGATACACCTGACCGGCGCCGCTGCCTTCGACTTTGGATATCTTGCCCAGTCCGATTTCGACATTGGCCAGCGCGTCGCGTGAATCACCGCCCGCGGCGGCGATCAGGTTGGCCGCGAGACCTTCCTTGTCGTCCAGCAGCACCTTGAGGACATGCAGCGGCGTCAACTGCTGGTGGTTGCTGCGCAAGGCAAGCGTCTGCGCCGACTGGATGAAGCCGCGCGCGCGTTCGGTATATTTTTCAAGATTCATGATATGGCAATCCCCTAGTTTGCCCCCTCGTCGAGGCAGGCGGTGTAAGGACACTATGATGACAGGACCCTCTTTGAGGCACCCTGTCGCAGATCATATGGGGTCGATTTTCCGGCTCGCAAGACCGTTTGTACCGCATATGATCCGGCGCGGTTTCAGTGTCGTAACGGCCCCGCCACGACAGCCGATGTATTTGTTCGGCTGAAAATCAGCGAGTATTAAGAAGCGTCACGGCGTCCACCTTGGTCCGGAATATCGAACAGCGCCGCCGCGAGGGCGACAACGGCCATGAAGCGGCGGCGGGCGGCGCGACCGTCAGGTTGGCCCCGCTCCATTGGCGGCGTCAGCAATCCGGCGCATTTTTCACGTATTTCGGCCGATCCGAAATCCAGCGCCCGGGCGATATGGGCGAAATCGTTGCGGATATCGGAGAGCGCGACCAGATCCTCCTTCATTGCGTGGTCGCACAGGCCCAGCAAAAAGGCGATTTCCGCCTTGATGCCGAAGGCGCCGGCGGGACCGGTATGCTTGAAGACCTTGCGGAAACTGTCCTTCGTATGCGCGTCGGTCACGAAATGCGCGGCGAGCGCGAGGTCCAGCCGGTTTTCCAGATAGGCCAGCGCCAGTATCGCGGCCCCCCGGTCGGACTGCCGCCGCAATTCGTCCGCAATCGGCAGGTCTGCTTCTTCCTTCATCGGCATCACGCGGGTCCGTTTCAGACGCATCGCCGCATCCGGTATATCGGATTCGCCGTGCGCCGCGCAGCCCCCCTCCCACAATGCTAAAGGTCCCGGTCCTTGACGACGCGCAGCGCCAGGATATCGCTGTCGGTGGTGATGATCGGCGACGGATCGACCCGCACCGACGCGCCGGCATAGGTCCCGGCCACGGAGAATGTGCCGACCTGGACGTTGCGGCCATCGATCTTCGGCAGCGGGAAGAACGCCTGGTATATCTGGTCGCGATTATCGAACCCGCCCGCCGTTTCGGTGACCAGATCATTGTTGCGGTCGAAAATCGCGATATTGTGCCCGCAACGGCCGACAATCGGCTTCTGGACATAGCCGCCGGCGATGAGATCCGCCGTCAGTTCATATTGCGAATTCAGCAGGTAGCGGTTGTTCGGGTACATCGACCACAGGATCGGCAGGACCGCCTTGTTGCTGGGGATCAGGGTCCAGAGCGGCTCGAACACCATGACTTCGCGGCGCAGCAGCACATCGACCAGACGCGGCGGCACGGCCATCCGTTCCGCCCGTGTCAATCGCCCCTTCTCATTGTCATCGGCGATTTCCGCGCGCAGTTCGTCCAGCGCCGTTTCCCAGGCCCAGGTCTTCCAGACCCATTTGATGCGCACGCCATCGGCGTCGACCACCCATCCCCTGTCGTCCCAGCCAAGACCGGTGAGTCCGGTGATGATCTTGCAGGGGATGCCCGCTTTCTCCACCGCGGATTTCATATATTGCGCGTGATAGCTTTCCTCCGGATCGCTGTCCTGCATGATGTGCAGCACATCGTTCACGCCGCTTTTCTTCCAGGCGGAAACCATGTCGTCGAACAGGGCGTCGCCGGGGCAATCGCCGTCATCGCAGCCGAAATGATCGGCCCACATGCTCTGGATCTTGCCGCACTCCAGATGGCACGACGCGGAATCGGCGTTGTATTCGTAAAGTTTCACGCCCCGTTCGGAAACGGAAAAATCCATCCGGCCGGTGATCATCTGGTTGCGGCGATTGTCCCAGGACTCGTGGATCCGCGGCCACAGTTCCTCGGGCAGATTGAATTTGCGCAGCAGCGCGTCGTCCTGCAGCACATGGTTAGTCGCGTGCATGAACATGTTATGCAGTTCGTTCGTCGCCCGCTTGATCTCCTTCAGCGCCGATTCGGAAATGCGGAAATACCGGTATGCATCGGCGTCGTTGCCGGAAAGCCTGCAGCCCCCCATCATCGCCACATAAGCGGCCTCTTCGGGATTGGCGACGTTCAGCCAGGTATCCCCGGCCTGTCCGTTATGCGCCACTTCCCTGGATTGCAGGTTGAATACCCGGGGGTCGACGTCGGCGATCCGTTCCGAATGGCTGTCGTCGTCCGTCTGGATCACCCAGCCGAGGATTTCCGTATCGTGATAGGAACAGGCGATCCAGTAGCCGCCATCGTCGGCGATCTGTGTGTGCAACTCGCGCGAAAAATACTGACCTTCGGGCCAGACCGCATGGTCGACATTCTGTTCGATGAACCGGATGCGTTCCGCAAATACCTCCGTCACCACGGCCACATGTCCGGTGACATCGAAGGTGCCGCCCTCGTTCCAGACAAGCAGCGCCCCCGGTTCCGGATGCCGTTTCGATCCGTTGCGGAAGGAATGCAGCGGCAGCAAGGTCCCGTCCTTCACCACCCGGACATGCCGCAGTTGGAAAATATCATAGGCCATCGCGATGTCGTCGAAGATGTAGCCCTTGTTCAGGAACATCCAGCGCCGGGCCAGTTCCACGCATTGCCATTTGTGGCCCATGAAGACGCCATCGACATAATGCCGGTAGGCTTGCCGGTTCGGCAGTTCCTTCCGGTCGGCGGTGGCGTAATCGGACGAATAGACCGGAACGCCCCCCGGGCCGACTCCCAAGACGGTACCGAACCGGGCCGGCGACCGCGGTTGATGCTCTGCCTTCATTGCGCTGGAATCCAACCTGAAATGCGACATGGCCAGACACGGACGACCAATCCGGCGAATGTGGTGCGTTCCCGAATGGCAGTCAATAAGGCAACCGGCTTAATGCCGACGATGCCCGAACATCGGCGTGTCGTAGCCGCGCAGTCGCCGGTAGGTGACGATCTGGTGCTGTGTCAGCAGAGGAAGCGTTGCCAGATGCGTTTCCAGGTGCACCAGCCGCAAACGCCCTTTCAGTTCCGCCGCCCGCTGCACAAGCGGCGCCAGCGTGTCGGGCGCAACCGTGCCGCCGCCGAACGCCATGTCCAACGCCCGTTCCGCCGCGACATATTCCTCGCCCAGCGCGATGGCGCGCTGCTGCATCTGCTCGAACAACCGCTCGATTTCGGTGACCTGCCGGTCGCTAAGGTCCAACCGGTCCCTGAATTCCAGCAGATGCGCGGGACCCGGATAGCCATTGAGTTCCGCGGGTTTTGCGAATCCCCAGCCGCGTCCGGCCAGCAGGTCTGCAATATCAGCAGGGGACAGCGCCTTTATCGCATGCCGGTCCTGCCCGGCATACGGGCTGCCCGCATCGCCAGATGCCAGCGCCGGCAAGGTCGCCAGACACAGCAACCCGAGTGCAGCAATAATCCGTTCCATCGATATCCATCCTGTATATGTGCGTCCGGACAAGTTCTACTCTTTCCTCCGGCAGGAAGGTCAACTTCGCTCGCAGTATCGAAGAACAGGCTACCGCGAATTCAAGGGCGAATATTTGCCCCTCCGTCCCTATATTGCAGGAAAGACGCAATAATTCGGAGAAATCCCGCCAGATGAACACGAGGACGGCATGGTAAATCGTCGGACATCCTGGCCCGGCGGCGGCAGGCCCCGGGTTTTCTGGTTCATCCTCATTGCCGTAATCGCACTGGTCGGTTTGCTTGTCTGGCGGTTCCCCTATGCGGTTTCCGATTCCCGCGACTGGATGAACCTGATTTATCTGCTGGCGATCCTGATCCTTGTTTCCGGCGGCGTCTTTCACCACGGTTTCCGCGCCCGCCGGTCGATCCGGCACGCGGCCATCTGGATCGGCCTGGCCTGCGCCATCGGGCTGGCCTACAGCAACCGGTTCGAATTCGCCGCGCTGGGGAACCGGTTCCTGGGCGAACTGGTGCCGGGATTGGGCGTCGAGGGCGATAGCGGCGAGATTCTGTTCCGCGCCGGCGCGGGCGGGCATTACCAGGTCGAGGGGCGGGTCAATGGCGTTCCCGTGCGCTTCCTGGTGGATACGGGCGCCAGCGACGTCGTGCTGTCGCCGCGCGACGCCGCGCGGATCGGTTTCGACCCGGCCGCGCTGGATTTCTCGAGGACATACCGGACGGCGAATGGCGCGGTACAGGCGGCCCCCGTCACACTGGACGCCATCGAAATCGGCCCCATCGCCATCCGCAACGTTTCGGCGGCGGTCAACGGCGCGGCGCTGGACAATTCGCTGCTGGGCATGTCCTTCCTGAACCGCCTGACAGGATACCGGGTGGAAAACGGCACCCTGACACTGCAGTACCGTCCCCGCCGATAGGCGCGTAAATCCCGCGTACAGCACCTTCAACAAGATAGATCAGATTCACATGCCGTTGAATCGCCAGATGATCTGATCTAATAACGCGGATCGTACATACCTGCCGCAATCGCCTTGCGGATATCCGCGGGTCGATTGCGCCCGGCCAGCCCCTGCGCATAGGCCATTTCCGCCACCGCGGTCGCGATGTTCAGCGAAACATTCCGGATATCGGTCATCGGCGGGTAGATCGCACCGGCAGCCAGGTCAGCCTCGCCCACTTCCGCCGCCAGGGCCCTGGCCGCCGCCAGAAACATCTCGTCGCTGATCCGCGATGCCCGGCAGAACAGGGCCCCGGCCCCGACGCCAGGGAAAATATAGACATTGTTGCCCTGGCCGGGCCGGAACGTCCTGCCGTCAATCGTGACCGGCGCGAACGGGCTGCCGCTGGCGAAAATCGCGCGGCCACCGCTCCACAGATAGGCTTCCTCGGCGGTGCATTCCGCCTGCGAGGTCGGATTGGACAGCGCGAAAACCCCCGGCCGTTCCTTGATTTCCGCCATCAGCCGAATGGCTTCCTCGGTAAATGCGCCGTGGGTGCCGGTCGCGCCAACGAGGATATCCGGCTGGACCGCCCGTATTGCATCGATGAAATCCATCGGCGGATGGGCATGGGCATAGGGGAGGTTATGCGCCGCCAGATCGTTGCGCTGCTGCACCACCAGCCCGTTGATATCGACAAACCACAGCCGCTGGCGCGCCTCGGCCTCGCTCAGCCCTTCCGCGACAAGCGCCGGGACGGTCAGGTCGGCGATACCGCTCGCCGCCGAACCGGCCCCCAGGAACATTACCTTCATGTCCCCGATGCCGCGGCCGATCAGCCGGCAGGCGGAATAGAAGCCGGCCAGCACGACCGCCGCCGTCCCCTGGATGTCGTCGTTGAACGACAGCACTTTGTCCCGATAGGTATTCATCAGCTTATAGGCGTTGGCGGTCTGGAAGTCCTCGAACTGGATCAGCGCGCCGGGAAACCTGTCCTGGATCGCGGCGATGAATTCCGCCACCAGTTCATCATAGGCGGGGCCGCGCAGCCGCTTGCCGCTGACGCCCAGATAGAGCGGGTCGCTCGCCAACGCCTCGTTATCCGTCCCCACATCCAGCATGACCGGCAGGCACTGCCGCGGATGGATGCCGGCGCAGGCGACATAGAGCGCCAGCTTGCCGATGGGGATGCCCATGCCGCTGGCGCCGAGGTCGCCGAGGCCTAGAATCCGTTCGCCGTCGGTCGCCACGACGATGCGCACGTCGTCTTCAGGCCAGTTGTCCAGAATTTCACGTATCTGTCCGCGATCCGCCGGCGTGACATAAAACCCTTTGGTCTGCTGGAAGATATGGGCGAATTCCCGGCAGGCCTGGCCGACTGTCGGCGTGTAGACGATCGGCAGCAGTTCCTCGATATGATCCTGCAATGCCCGGTAAAACAGGCGCTCGTTGCGGCTCTGCAATGCGTTCAGGAAAATGTATTTCTCGATGGCGTCCGCCTTGCGGCGGACATTTTCCATTGTCCGGTCGAGCTGGACATCCTGGGTCAGCACCGCGACGGGTAGCAGGCCGCGCAGTTTCAGCCGGTCCCGCTCCTCCTCGGTGAAACCCGACGATTTATTCAGCGCGGGCACGCGCAATACGTCGACCCCCGTTATCTCTCCCCGATCCGGCATTGACGGCGCTCCTAAATTAACTGTGGGGATTATGACCGGCGCGACCCGCTGCGAAAAGACTGTAGACGCGAAAACCTCTGGCGCTGCCCCCGGGCGATGCGCTTAAACTACGCGACATTTTTTCGGGGGGAGCCAGCTGTCATGAGTTTCTTTGCGCCGCGGATGAGCCGCTTCAAACCATCGCCGAGCCAGATCGCCTCCACCAGGGTGCGCGAGTTACAGGCGGCGGGGCGCGATATCATAAAGCTGACGGCCGGTGAACCGGATTTCCCGACGCCCGATCACGCAAAGGCGGCGGTGATCGCGCTGATGGACCGCAACGAGATCCACTACACCCCGATCAACGGGCTGCTGGCCATGCGCGAAGCGGCGCGACTCAAATTCCGCCGCGACAACGGGCTGGAATACGGGCTGGACCAGATCGCGGTCGGATCCGGCACCAAGCAGATCCTGTTCAACGCGCTGATGGCAACCGTTTCCGCGGGTGACGAGGTCATCATTCCCGCGCCGTACTGGGCATCCTATCCGGACATGGTGCTGCTGGCCGGCGGCACGCCGGTTGTCGTGTCCAGCGGTCAGAACAGCCAGTTCAAGATGCGGCCTGAACAATTGGCCGAGGCGATCACCGCGAAGACAAAATGGCTGATCTTCAGCTCGCCCAGCAATCCGACCGGCGCGACCTATTCGGCGGAAGAATTGCGGGGCCTCGCGGCGGTCCTCATGGAGCACCCGCATGTCCATATCCTGTCCGACGATGTCTATGAACACCTGATCTTCGACGGTCGTATTTTCGCGACCCTCGCCCAGATCGAACCGGGCCTGTACGACCGCACGGTCACCTGCAATGGCGTCTCCAAGGCCTATTCGATGACCGGCTGGCGGCTCGGCTTCGCCGGCGGACCGAAGGAAATCATCGCCAACATGTCCAAGATGCAGTCGCAGAGCACCGCCGGGGCCAGCGCGGTTGCCCAGGCCGCCGCCATTGCCGCCCTGGAGGGACCGCAGGAATTTGTCACCGAGCGGACCGCCAACCTGCAATACCGGCGCGATATCCTGTACGGGAAACTGAATGCGGCGACAGGTCTGAGCTGCGACCTGCCGGAAGGCGCCATGTATATTTTCTGTTCCTGCGCCGGGACCATGGGCAGGAAAACGCCGGACGGTAAGGTGCTGGAAACCGACACGGATTTCACAATGTACCTGCTGGACACCGTCGGCGTGGCCGTGGTGCAGGGCGAAGCCTACGGAATGTCGCCCTATTTCCGCGCCAGTTTTGTCGCGCCGGAAGAAGACCTGGTGCGCGGCGGCGACCTCATCCAGCAGGCCTGCGCGGCGCTCCGTTAGAAAGCCGGCGGCGACAGTTACCTGTGCCGGTCGCTGTATTCGTCCGGATCGTACAGTTGCCGCGGCGGCGTCAGGAAATGGTTCATGTAGACGATCCGCGTCACGTCGCCCCTGTCATTCGCCAGGGGCAGCAGCAGACGGTAATAATGCCGCTGATATCCGCCGATAATCTGTTCAATTTCATGGAACATCGGTGTCTGCCAGCGTTTGCAGCGCAGGTATTCGACGAAAATCGATTCCGCATGCAGCGATATCGGAATGTCGCCCAGGCGCTTGCCCGTCAGCTCCGCCCCCATCCCCGGTATCGGGCTCGCCGGATGGCGCGCCATGATGAAATTCCGCGGATCTTCCGGCGTCGAGTCGACCCAGGACAGAAACCGGGCACCCGCCTGCGGCACGATCTTGCTGACGTCGAACGCCGACACATGCGGCGTCGCGTTGGCGCCGTTGCGCAGCGTGCTCCAGAAATAATGGAGCATGTCCAGCACAGGGCTTTCGCGTTCGATGTTTTCTATACTGTCAATTGAATACATGGTCCGGCGCTGCGCATCGTTCCCGGATTCGCCATGAACCGTTTCAAGGGCCCTTGCCATGGATTATTCGCCTTGTATCCCCGCCAGGGTTCGCGCTTCGGCGTATTCCGCGCCACCAAAGGGGCCGGAAGCCGATCGCAATCCGCAATTTTGCCCGCGTTCCCCTGTACGCCTGAAAGGATGGCGTGCAGAACAAGCCAGCGCCACAACCAAAACCTATTATTTATCATATCAGTATCGACAGTTTGGGAGAACAGGATTTTTCTGGCTGGTTGCACGGTGCATGACCATTTGACAAGATGTCTGAAAAATCAGGAGGCTGTCATGGCAGACGCGATACAGTTCGAGACCATTTCGTCGACGCCGAAAACACCGGCAATTGGCACCACAATCGGCAACGTCGATCTGACCGCCAGTTTGCCGGACGAAACGATCCGCGAAATTCACACAGCGCTGATGGCCCATGGCGTCGTCTTTTTCCGGGACCAGGCCATGACCCCGCAGCAGCAGGCCGACTTCGCCCGCCGCTTCGGCCGGTTGCGCATCGCGCAGCGCGCGGCCTTTCTGGTCGATGAAAACGTGCCGGAAATGGCCGTACTGGAAAACGACGAAGCGCGCCCGCCGAATGTGAACCATTACCATACCGACGGCATTTTCCGCGCCGCGCCGGAATTCGCGTCGATCCTGCGCGGCGTCACGGTCCCTTCGGCCGGCGGCGATACCATCTGGGTCAGCACCAGGGCGGCCTATGACGCGCTGAGCGACGATATGAAGGCCTATCTGGAAGACAAGACGGCCTGGAACGATTTCCAGAAACTGCATGGCAGCGCCGCCAAGAAGCGCAGCTGGGAAAACGACAATTTCGAACGCATGGAGCGGATGCGGAAGGCGAACCCGCCGGTCCCGCACCCCATGGTGCGGCGTCACCCGGTAACGGGGCATAAATCGCTGTACCTGTCCGAGAGCTTCACCACCCATATCGACGGCGTGTCGGCGACGGAAAGCCGGGGGATACTGGACTTCCTGTTCGCCCATTGCCGGCTGCCGGAATTCCAGTGCCGCTTCCACTGGCGACCCGATTCCGTCGCCATGTGGGATAATCGGTCGACGCTGCATTACGCCGTCGCCGATTACTGGCCGCAAACCCGCATCATGAACCGGGTCACGGTCGAGACGGACCAGCTTGGCTCCGGCGAAGCCTGGCCGGAATCCCGCGCCGCCTGAAAGGGTCAATTGGCGGCAAATTCACTGAACAGCCAGTCGCGGAACGGGGCGGTTTTCGCGTGCACCGCCTTGCCGGGGGCGCGGACGACGTAATAGGCCGAGCGCTCCGGCACGATCGCGCCGAACAGACAGACCAGCCGGCCGGATCTGAGGTCGTCCACCGCCAGCGCCGTCTTGCCGATGGCGACGCCCGCGCCCGCCACCGCCGCATTCAGCACATCGGCAGACGTATTGAACCGCAGCCCCAGCGACGCGTCGACATTGGCGACGCCATGTTCCGCCAACCAGGTTTCCCAGTCATAGGCGGGATTGCCTGCTTCGTCGCCGCCGATATCATGCAGCAGCGTGAAATGGCGCAGGTCTTCCGGCCGGCGCAGGGGCGGGTCGGCTTCCAGCATGCCCGGGCTGCACATCGGCGCCACGGAATTCGCCACCAGCAGTTCCGCCACCAGGTCCGGATAGTCGCCATCACCGTAATGCACCGCGATATCCACATCGCCGGAACCGAGATTCGGCAACTCGATATCGGTCGATATCCGCACGTCGATATCGGGATGCTGTTTGCGGAACGTCTGCAGGCGCGGCACCAGCCATTTCATGGCGACCGACGGCGGCACCGACACGGTCAGAACCGGCGTATGGGTCAGCGCGTGCAGTTCGTCCATCGAGCGCGCCAGCACGCCAAGCGCGGACTGTACGCCCAGCAGCAGGATTTGGCCGGCCTCGGTCAGCAGCAGGGTCTTCCGGTTGCGGCGAAACAGCGCGACCCCGACCCTGTCCTCCAGATCGCGGATCTGATGGCTGACCGCGGATGGCGTCACATTCAGTTCATCCGCGGCGCGGCTGAAGTTCAGGAGCCGGGCCGCCGCCTCGAATGTCCGCAGGGCATTCAGCGGCGGCAGATTCGTGCGCACGATGTCGGCCTTTCCCCATCATATGAATATCGTTCATGGTAGGGTGAAATTTGATCCTTTGCCAGTTCCCGTGAATTCGAGATAGGAGTACCGGAAAGTCGGTATTCCCCTGGCAATCTCCAGGACATGCGGTTTTGCAGGGCGTTGCCTTTTATGAGTAAAATTTGCCCATTACAGCATCTTCAATAAGATAGATCAGATTCACACGGCTGTTGGATCGCCGAAGGCGATTCCAACAATCCATGATCTGATCTAGGGGGAATTCGATGGTTGAAAGCTGGGGTTGGGTATACCTGACGTTTCTGGCAGCGGGATCGCAGGCGCTGCGAACCGGTGGCCAGAAGCACCTGACGCAACATCTGTCGACCCTGGGCGTCACCCTCGTGCGATTCGTTTACGGGCTGCCATTTGCGGCTGTCTATCTGGCAATCGTGATGCAGTGGGAGGGCGCGCCCCTGCCCGAATTCCCGCCGGTTTTTTTCGTCTACTGCCTGGCCGGCAGCGTCAGCCAGATCGTCGCGACGATGCTGCTGGTCTATCTGTTCTCCTTACGCAACTTTGCCGTCGGCACGACCTATGCCCGAACGGAAGCCTTCCTGACCGCCGTCGTCGGCGCGCTGGCGTTTGGCGCGACGATCAGCCTGCAGGGCTGGCTTGCCATCGGCGTAAGTGTCGCCGGTGTGGTTATGATCACCGTCGTTCGCACCGGGTTGGACCAGGGCGGCGGGCTGATCGGTCGACTGCTGAACCGGCCCGCCGCCGTCGGGCTTGGTTCCGGACTTGGTTTCGCGCTGGCGGTACTGTTTATCCGCGAAGCCAGCCTGTCGCTGCGGCTCGACACCTATGCCTATCCGGCGGCGCTCACCCTGGTGACGCTGATCGTCACGCAATGCGTCATGCTGGGCGTCTACCTGTTTGCCACACAGCGCGAACAGTTCCCCATCATGGCGCAACAATGGAAAGTCGGCGCCTTCGTCGGCGGCATGAGCACGGCGGGCTCAATCGGCTGGTTCACGGCCGTAACGATGCAGAACGCCGCCTACGTCAAGGCGCTGGGGCAGATCGAGTTCATTTTTACCCTCGCCATCTCAATGCTGTTCTTCAAGGAAAGATCATCGCGCGGTGAACTGGTCGGCATGCTGCTTGTGGTGCTGGGTATCGTCTATCTGCTGGCCGTGGCGTAACCGTCGTCAACCGGGCGGCCTGCCGCCACGGACCAGATTCATCGCCGCCAGATAGCCGAAGACCAGCGCCGGGCCAAGCGTGATACCGGGCCCCGGATAGCTGCCGTTCATGATCGAATTCATATCGTTGCCGCAGGCATAGAGGCCGGGCACCGGTTGGCCCGCCGCGTCGAGCACCTCTGCATTCGGGCCGGTCCGCAGCCCCGCCGCCGTGCCGAGATCCGCCGGCACGAGCGCCACGGCGTAAAACGGCGGTGATTCCACCGGGCGCATGCAGGGATTCGGCTGGTTCGCGGGATCGCCGACATAGCGATGATAGGCGTTTCCGCCCCGGCCGAACTGCGTGTCCTCGCCTGTTGCCGCGTCCCGATTATAGGTCGTGACGGTTTCCTGCAGCGCATCGGCGTTGACGCCGATAATATCCGCCAGTTCGGCCAGCGTGCCGGCCTCCTTCAGATATCCGCTGCGCCGGTAGGGCGCGATGTTCAGGCACATCGGCTTGACCGCGCCGAGCCCGTATTGCCACAGCGAACGCCGGTCGCAGATCAGCCAGGCCGGAATCGCCGGGCTGTCATTGGCGGCGCGGAACATCGCATGGACAAATTCGTGATAGGAATTGGATTCATTGGTGAACCGCCGGCCCGCCGCATTGACCGCGAACATGCCGGGTTTTCCCCGATCAGTCACTGTATGCGGGTAGACCCCCAGGCTGCCGTCGCGCCGGGTAAAAGTCGATGCCGGCACCCAGAACGCATCGTTCGGGTTATCCGCCGGCAGGTCGCCGCCGACTTCCTGGCCAAGACGCAGCCCGTCGCCGGTCGCGCCCTCCGCCGTAGCCGAAACGGGTCCCGCCTCGCCGGGCAGGCGTTTTTCGCGCATCTCGCCGTTATGGGAAAACCCGCCCGTTGCCAAAATCACGCCCCGGTGCGCCATCAGGACGGTCGAACCGCCCCCGGAGGCGATTTCGACGCCCGCAACCCTGCCATCCCGCATGACCAGTCGGCGAACGTCGGTATGACGCCGGATCGGAACGCCGAGATCGATCAGCGACTTTAGCAGCCGTGCCGCAAGCGCGTTGCCCAGCACCAGTTGGGTTCCGCGGTGATAGCGGATTCGTTCCACCGCGTAGGACAATACCAGTTGACCGACGCGCAACGCCGAACGGAGCGATTTGAAGATGCCGCGGAAGTGAACGATGTCCGGCCTCGCCACCATCATACCACCCAGAAGGGTGAATTCCGGCAGCGGCGCGCGGAGCAACTTGAACGTGCTGCCTAATATGTTCGCATCGAAGGGCAACGGCTCCATCACCCGCCCGCCGATCGTCGCGCCCGGTTCGTCCGGATAATAATCGGGATAGAAGGCAAGCGGCACCAGGTTGACGGCGCTGTTGCGGTCCAGATAGTCAATCGCTTCCGGCGCGTGGGCGATATAGGCTTGCCTCAGGCTGTCACCGGGTCCGGCCGTCGCGGTCAGATAGCGATCCGCCGCCTCCGTGCTGTCCGTCAGCCCGATTGCCGCCATTTTCAGATTATTGGGCACCCAGACCATACCGCCGGAAAAAGCTGTCGTACCGCCGATAAGGCCGGTTTTTTCAAGGACAAGGACCCGCAATCCCTCGCGCGCCGCAACGATTGCCGCCGCCATACCCCCGGCGCCCGCGCCGAGGACAATGACATCCCACGATCCGTCTTCTACCTTGCCCGTATCGGTCATGCTCGCCCTCCGATATGGATTGCCGACCGGGGGGTTTCCCGCCCGTACCGGTTCCGTGCGTATTGCCTCCGTATTGGCGCCGGCAGGATCGGTTGTTCGATCATGAACGTGGCGCCAGGAAACGTCCTGCATCGCCGAGCAGTCGTTCGGCATCGGATACGATTCGGCTGACGATTTCCGCAGCCGGTTCGCTGGCGCGGACAAGATCGACGCCTTCGCCCACGATAACCGCGGCAATATCGGTATCGCCTTCCTCGGCCGCCTGCGCGTAGCGCGTTTTCTCCCGCGCCACATGCTTCCGCAGTGTTTCGGTATCGTCCACCCATTGTTCCGAATACCGGTTGCGCAGGGTTCGCAGGCTCCACTGCGCCGGCCAGTCGATGCCGCGCGCGATATCGAATACCGCGCTGCGCTGCGTATTATCCCCCGACCCGGCAACGGCTGCCTGCTTCGCATTGGGATGCGACAGGGCCTCCCGGCTGGCGAAGAACGCGGTGCCGCATAATACGGCCGAAGCCCCAAGCATGAGCGCCGCCGCAAGCCCGCGGCCGTCCGCGATCCCGCCTGCCGCGATGACCGGCACATCGCCGATCGCATCGATAACCGCCGGCACCAGCGGCAGGGTCGCCCGGCTGCTGCCGTGTCCACCGGCTTCGGTTCCCTGCGCCACGACAATATCCGCGCCATCCGCCACGGCTTCGCGCGCCTGTGCGACCGACTG
Organism: Alphaproteobacteria bacterium; assembly: GCA_040905865.1. Classification (NCBI taxonomy): domain Bacteria; kingdom Pseudomonadati; phylum Pseudomonadota; class Alphaproteobacteria; species Alphaproteobacteria bacterium. The sequence goes on along the minus strand of JBBDQU010000066.1, from coordinate 62,748 downwards.
TACCTGCACGATCATCCGTGCCGTCGATAGCGCGATTTTCGCGCCGTATTCCCTGAACGAACCGAACGACAGGAACAGCACCCGGGGCGCGTGGTCCAGCGCCAGGTCCAGCAGTGCGGGCTGTTTGTCGAGCGACCATCCGATGAAGCCGACGCCCACCGGCGCATTGCCGGCCGCCGCCAATTCCCGGGTCAGCCAGTCCCTGTCGCCATAGCCGCCGCCGATAATGCCCAGCCCGCCGGCATTGCTGACCGCCGCGGCAAGTGCGCCGCCGGCAACACCGGCCATCGGCGCCAGCAGGACCGGGTGGTTAATCCCGAGCATCTCGGTAACTTTGGTGCGAATCGGCATGCCCCGTTTCCCCTTCCTGAATGACGTGCCCGCCATGCGGGACCGCAAAGCGACAGGCTAATATCGAATGCAAATCTTGATAAGTCAGCCTTCACCCATTATGGCTCGCCCGTCCGCGCCAATAGTGTGCAATCATCCGGCAGTATGAAAGGCATTCTGTTCCGTGCCAAAACGATATCTGAACGACGTCCTCAACGCACGTGTCTATGACGTGGCCCGGGAAACGCCGCTGGACGAGTTGCGATCCCTTTCCCAGCGGCTGGGCAATACGGTACTGGTCAAGCGGGAGGATCTGCAGCCGGTTTTTTCCTTCAAGCTGCGCGGCGCCTACAACAAGATGATGAACCTGACGGCAGCGGAGCGTACAGCCGGCGTCATCGCGGCCTCGGCGGGGAATCATGCGCAGGGGGTGGCGCTGGCCGCGCAGCGACTGGGCATCCCCGCAACTATAGTGATGCCGCGCACAACGCCGGACATCAAGGTGCAGGCGGTCGATAAACTGAAAGCGCGCATCGTGCTGCATGGCGACGACTACCAGGACGCCTATCTTCGTTCACTGGAAATCGCCGCGGCCAGGGGGCAGACTTTCGTGCACCCCTATGACGATCCGCATGTGATTGCAGGACAAGGCACCGTCGGCATGGAAATCCTGCGCCAGTGCACCAGCGACATCGACGCTATTTTCGTGCCCGTCGGCGGCGGCGGCCTGATTGCCGGCATCGCCGCCTATGTGAAGGCGCTGCGGCCAGAGATCAAAATCATCGGCGTCGAACCTGTCGACGCCGCCTCCATGACCCGGTCGCTGGAAAAGGGCCGTCGCGTCGTCCTGGACGAAGTCGGCATTTTCGCCGATGGCGTTGCCGTACGGCAGGTCGGCAAGGAAACCTTCCGCATGGCCCGCAAGCTGGTCGACGGCATGGTTCTGGCGGGCGTCGATGAAATTTGCGCCGCGATCAAGGATCTGTTCGAGGATACCCGGAGCATTGCCGAACCTGCAGGCGCGCTCGCCACCGCGGGATTGAAGAAGTACGCAGCCGAACACGGGCTGAAGGGAAAGACGCTTGTCGCGATCAACAGCGGCGCCAATGTCAATTTCGATCGGTTGCGCCATATCGCGGAACGCGCCGAACTGGGTGAAAACCGCGAATCCCTGTTTGCCGTGACGATTCCGGAACGGCCCGGCAGCTTCCGCAAATTCTGCAGCATTCTGGGTAAACGGTCCGTGACCGAATTCAATTACCGCTATGCCGACCGGACCGAGGCGCAGATATTTGTCGGCGTGCGCCTGAACAGCGGCGAGACCGAGAAGGCGGCCATTCTGGAAGCGCTGCACAAGGGCGGCTATCCGGTCGTCGACCTCACCGATAATGATACGGCCAAGCTGCATATCCGGTACATGATCGGCGGCAGCCCGAACGGCCTGGACAACGAAGTGCTGTACCGTTTCCAGTTTCCCGAAAGACCCGGCGCCCTGCTGAACTTCCTCACCCATCTGGGCGGGCGCTGGAACATCAGCCTGTTCCATTACCGCAATCACGGCGCCGCTTTCGGGCGGGTCTTGTGCGGCCTGCAGGTGCCCCGGTCGGAAATGCCGGAATTCCGCAAATTTTTGACCGCGACGGGATATCGCCACTGGCCGGAAACCGAAAACCCCGTCTACCGGGCGTTCCTGCACCATAGCACATCAGGTTCATATGGAACCACGACAGGATCCCACTAACCCTGTAAAATTTCGGTATCTTCAATAAGATGAATCAGATTCACATTACACGCAGCGTCAGGCGACTTTCAGCGCCACCACTTCCAGCGCCGCGACACTGCGCGGATCCAACATCGTGTTGTCCAGTTCCGGATAATCCGCATTATCGCTGAGGGCGGAACACAGAATCATATCCGGCGTCTTCCGGTCCCGGCCCAACGGCAGCATCAGACGCGAGTAGATTTCCTCATAACCCATTGAAAAGCCCGTCCGCTCGGTAATATGAACCGGGGTTTTCAGCCGGTAGGGCAGAGTGTAGACCCGCACGAGATAGGCGCCGTAGTCCGGCGTGGTCGCCTCCTGAACAAACCGGCCATCCTGGGGCTGGCTGAACCGCGCGGACATTACCGTTCCGACCACGCGATAGCGAAACATTGGGCCCGGTTGAATAATATCGATCAGGCCGATAAAGGGCAGGAGTTTTGGAATATCCACAGGATCGAAATCCGCCCGGGAAGGCATAGGGTATGCTCCCTTGATTTTCTCCCAGTACGCAAACAATGCCTTTTGCCTGCCGTAGCGCAGCCCGGCACGCAGGTCCGCAGGCAAGACGTCAATTTTTTTCGGCTCGTTCGTGGAACGCTTGAAATCTTTTATGATACGCGGGATCATTGCGAAAACTCTATCACTGTGCCGGTCCTGTGATCGGTGACATTCTATTGGCGACTCTTAACCCCAGCATTGATCGTGACGGCACAAAAGGGCGGCATTTCGTGAAAATTATGGCGGAGACAAGTCAATTGAAGACCCGATCCCGGCTCCATCCAACATGGCGCCGCCATCCTCCGCAGTAGCTGCGAGTCGACACAACAACCCCGGACAAACGATTATCGCAAAATTAACGCCGGATCCCACACAACTCACCCCATCCGACTACGTTACAAGCAATTTACGCGCCAACCCGGTTTTTTTAATTCTTTCAATATGCTGCAAACAATGAAACACACCGTTTGAGAACCGATTGTAAATTTTTCCGACACCTGTCACGCGAATTCCCGCGCGGCGGCGCTCCTTGTCCCGGAAGTTCAATTAATATCAGGCAATTAAGGAAGTTCGGAACATTGACATGTTTGTAAAGAAATCCGGCGCCTGCTTTTGCCGAGCGATAGGGCTTGTGCGGATCGTCGTCGCAAAACGATTTATTCGGCTCGGGATTTGCCCTCGCGGCAAAATTCCGGCGGTCTGTTATAATGTGGCCCTGCACCCGCCCGCACCAGAACAGGAATCGTCACATGAATGCCAGCGCGCAATCCGATTACAGCACCGTCGTCATCGGCCTTGGGTCAATGGGGTACGGTATAGCTGAATCACTGCTGAATGCGGGCCTGCGGGTCTGGGGATTCGATATCGACCCGGCGCGCGAAGCTTCACTGCGCGCGAAAGGCGCGCTTGCCGGATCCCGAAACGATGCCATCGCACAGTCGGATTCCGTCATCTGTGTCGTGGTCAACGCGGCGCAGACCGAGGACGTGCTGTTCGGAGAAAACGGCATTGCCGAGAGCATGATGGACGGCGCCGTCTTCGTTTCCTGCGCGACCGTTGCGCCGGAATTCGCGCGCGCCATGTCGGCGCGGCTGGCGGCGCTGGGGATTGACTATCTGGATGCGCCGATGAGCGGCGGCTCGGTCCGCGCCGCCGAAGGACGGCTGTCCATGATGGCGTCCGGCGCGCCCGGCGCCTTCGACCGCGCCGCGCCGGCCCTGGACGCCATCACGGAAACCCTGTTCCGGCTTGGCGACGACGCCGGCACCGGCTCCGCCCTGAAGGTCGTCAACCAGATGCTCGCCGGAATTCACATCGCGGCGGCGGCGGAAGCCGTGACATTCGGCATGTCGCAGGGAATCGCGCCCGCGACCGTGCTGGACGTCATCTCGAAATGCGCCGGTACGTCATGGATGTTCGAAAACCGGGTGCCCCATATCGTGGCCGGCGACTACACGCCGCATTCGGCGGTCGACATCTTCGTGAAGGATCTGGGCATCGTCGGCAACGTCGCCCATGCGGCGAAATTTTCCGCGCCCCTTACCGCCGCTGCCCTGCAGCAGTTCGTCGCCGCCAGCGGGGCGGGGTTCGGGCGCGAGGACGATTCGGCCGTCGCCAAGATCTATGCCCGCAACGCGAACCTCACCCTGCCGGGGGACGAAGATTAGAACAGGTGCCGGCGGAAGAACGCCGCCAGCGGGTCAGATGAGGTGTTGGACGACCGCGTCGCCTGTTCGATGTACAGCACCTCGATCTCCCCGCCCGCCTTGCGGTAATTGGCCGCAAACCGTTCCGGTTCGTTGAGGTCCAGCGGCGAGTCGGGATCGCGGTAATCATGCACCGGGTCGGGCCGCCCCTGGATCCAGATCGCCGGTGGCGTTTCCACTTTCTCGCCCCGCTCCAGCGCCAGCATCGGGTTTCCCTCGACCATATTGGCTTCTGTCCCCCAATAGGCGTCATGGCGTTCGGGGATATCGCCGACCCAGGCCGGCGGATTTGCGCCGGACCGCTGGCGCTTCGCATGGTTATAGCGGGAGATAGGGTTGATCACCGGCCAGGTCATCCCGACGCACTGCACCCGGGCGTCCACGCCGCCGACGCCGATATCTATCGCCGAATAGCGCGGGTCCGCCGGCCGCATCGCCGCCAGCATCGCCAGATGCCCGCCGCTGGACTGCCCCGTAATGCCAACCCGGTCCGGGTCGAGCTTCAGTTCGCCGGCACGCGCCTTCAGCCAGCGGATGGCCGTGTTGACGTCAACTGACGACGTAGGATAGCCGTCGGATGCTTGGCGGAAATCCAGCGCCGCGACCGCGAGGCCGGCATTCACCAGCACTTCATCGCGATCCCTGCATTCCGAAAGGTCGCCATTCGTCCAGGCGCCGCCATGCAGGTCGATCACAACAGGGAACGGTCCCGGTCCCGCCGGGCGGTATAGCCGCAACGCCAGCCCGCGATCGCCATGGCGCACATATTCGTAGTCCTGGATGGTAAAATTCAGGGTATCCGTATCCATCGCATTTTCCTCCCGTCAAGGCTTTCCATTACCAGTTGCAGGAACTGTGCACCCGGCCGAACCAGATGGTCAATTGTGCGCTAATCGAGTTTGCCGACATGCTCGACATTGTCGGTCAGGCCCGCACCCGGATGATCCACCGCCCATTCGGCAAGCTGGCTTTGCAGCCAGTCGCAGGCCTCGTCAACTGAATCCGTTACATGAAACAGCGTCAGGTCCTCGAAATTGATCGTACCGTAATCCGCCATTTTTTCCAGTTGCATGATGTTCCGCCAGTATTCGGAACCGAACAACAGCAGGGGCAATTTGCGGCGCAGCTTCCCGGTCTGTACCAGTGTCAGGATTTCCATGAATTCGTCCAGCGTGCCGAACCCTCCTGGCATCACGATCACAGCCTTCGCCATATAAACCAGCCAGAACTTGCGCATGAAGAAGTAATGAAACTCGAACGCCAGGCCGTCGGAAATATAGTCGTTGGGATACTGCTCGAAGGGCAGCGAGATATTCATGCCAATTGTGCGTCCGCCCGCTTCCGCCGCGCCCCGGTTGGCCGCTTCCATGATACCGGGGCCGCCGCCGGTCACCACCGAAAACCGGTGTCCGGATATGCCCACGCTGCTGGCCAGGGCGGCCGCCCATTTGGTCAGGCGGTAGGACATCTCCCGCGCGGCCTCGTAATAACGGGACATCTCCACCGCCCGTTCGGCTAATTTGATTTCCCCTGCGACAGCGCCTTTCGTGGATTTCAGCGTCGCGAGCCTGTCTTCTGCAATCTCGCGCGGCAGTGTGCGCGCCGATCCGAAAAAGACGATAGTGTCCTCGATTCCCGCCTCGCGCAGCCGTTTTTGCGGCTCCAGATATTCCGCGATGATGCGCAGGACGCGCCCGTCCCGGCTGTCCAGAAATTTGGTGTTCCTGTAAGCCTTGTCCGGCATGTGGCGCGGCATGCTGCGTACTCCTGATGTGTTTGCCCGGATGTTTTGTACGCTGCATACGCCCGCAGGAACACCATAACTTGCCGCGCAAAGGTTTTGCGGCATAGGCTACGCACCGCTTCTGCAATCAACCCGGGAAACAATTCAAATGCCGTCAGACACCCCCCTCAGCGCCGGGTGGCGCGAATTTCCCCGCTATCCCGACCCCGCCATCATCGTCCTCGACGAGCGGTTCCGCAAATACACGATCTTCAGCGCCGCTGTGGAACGGCTGCATACCGGCGGCCGGTTTTCCGAAGGCCCGGTCTGGTTCGGCGATGCCCGCCATCTGCTGTGGAGCGACATTCCCAATAACCGGATCATGAAATGGGACGAGGAATCCGGCCATGTCAGCGTCTATCGGTCGCCGGCCGGCCATGCCAACGGTCATACGCGCGACCGGCAGGGTCGGCTGATCACCTGCGAACACAGCGGCCGCCGGGTTACCCGCACCGAATTCGACGGCGCCATAACGGTACTGATGGACCGTTTCGAGGGCAAGCAACTGAACTCCCCCAACGATGTCGTGGTCAAATCCGATGAATCGATCTGGTTCACCGACCCGCCTTTCGGGATCCTCGGCAATTACACCGGGATCAAGGGCGAACAGGAATTGCCGGAGCGGATTTACCGGATCGACGGGCAGACCGGTGCGGTTACTGTTCTGGCGGACGATATCGCCGGACCGAACGGGCTATGCTTTTCGCCCGATGAGAGCATCCTTTACGTAGTCGAATCCCGCGGCAATCCGACACGAAAGCTGCTGGCGTATGACGTTTCGGTCGATGGCAAATCCATTGCCAACAAGCGGACCTTCATCAATGCCGGCACCGGCACGCCGGACGGCATGCGCTGCGACATCGACGGCAATCTGTGGTGCGGCTGGGGTATGGGAAACGCCGAAGAGGACGGCGTGCGAATCTTCGCGCCGGACGGCGACCCCATCGGCCATATCTCGCTGCCGGAACGCTGCGCCAATGTCTGTTTCGGTGGCGCGAAACGCAACCGGCTGTTCATGGCGGCCAGCCGGTCGCTCTATGCCGTATACGTGAATACGCAGGGCGTGGAAGGCGGCTGATGCCAGGCGCCAATCCCAGCGCGGGCTGGCGCGACCTTCCGCGATACCCGGACCCCGCGATAGAGGTCCTGGACGAACGCTTCCGGCAATACGCCATCTTCAACGCCCCGGTGGAGCGGCTGTACACGGGGTGCCGCTGGTCGGAAGGTCCGGTCTGGTTTGGCGATGGCCGCTACCTGCTGTGGAGCGATATTCCCAATAACCGCATCCTGAAATGGGAGGAGGAAACCGGCGCGGTCAGCGTGTTCCGCCGTCCGACCGATTTTTCCAACGGCAACACCCGCGACCGGCAGGGCCGGCTGGTCACCTGCCAGCATGGCGGCCGCCGCATGGTCCGCACCGAACATGACGGCACGATCTCCGTGCTGATGGATTCCTGGCAGGGCAAGCCGCTGAATTCGCCGAACGACGTGGTGGTGAAATCCGATGGCTCGGTCTGGTTCACCGACCCAGTCTTCGGCATCCTGGGCAATTACGAAGGCCACAGGGCGGAATCGGAAAACCGGCAGGCCGTATACCGGCTCGATACCGAAACGGGACAGGCGATGATCGTTGCCGACGACGTGCTGGGCCCGAACGGGTTGTGTTTTTCGCCCGACGAATCGATCCTGCATATCGTGGAATCGCGCGGCGAACCGACCCGCAAGATCCTCGCCTATGATGTCGGGCCGGACGGCAGGACGCTATCCGGCAAGCGGGTGCATATCGATGCCGGCCCCGGCGGCACGCCCGACGGCATGCGCTGCGACATGGACGGCAATCTGTGGTGCGGCTGGGGCATGGGCAGCCCCGAACGGGACGGTGTGCTGGTTTTTGCCCCGGACGGGGCGAAGATCGGCCGCATCGCCCTGCCGGAACGCTGCGCCAATGTGTGCTTCGGCGGCCTGCACCGCAACCGGCTGTTCATGGCCGCCAGCCAGTCGCTCTATGCCGTCTTCGTCAACACCCAGGGAGTCGCCGGCGGCTGAATCGCAGGCTTTGGCGATCTTACGGCAGGTCCGCACGGTTGCTGTACGGCGCATCTTGCGGACCGGGCATAGGTAAGCCGAAAGCTGCCTGTTAACGTCGCGGGAACGGAAAATCGGTCTTTGGGGGAAACCATGCGGATTCACAATATTTACGCGGACGAAAATGGCGAATCGCATTTTCGCGATATCGAGGTCGAGTGGACGTCAAAGCGGCGCACGAGCCGGCTTTCGGACAGGATACCGGTAGAATGCATCATCTTCCGCGAGACACCGGGTGACTACGACCTCGACTGGCATCCAGCGCCCTGGCGGCAATATATCGTCAATCTGGATGCCGGCGTGCAGATCACCGCGAGTGACGGAGAGGTTCGGGAAATCGGCGCCGGCGAGGTGATTCTGGTCGAGGACACGACGGGCAAGGGGCATTTGTCGAAATCGGTGACCGGCCAATTGCGACATTCGATCTTCATCCTGCTGGGTCCGGAAGAGTAGAGCCGTCTGCGCGGCAACAGTCAGGCAATACCATCACTGTCCACGCTTTCCATACAGCTATTTTCTTTTGCCCGAAAAAACGAACCACCCCGCGTAATTCTCGAATACCTTGTATCCAAGCATCGCCAGAAAACGTGCAGGCTTATCGCGTTTCCAGCGCAACTCCTGAAAGTATCCTTGCAATGTCTGACCCTTAAATAATGGCCGGGCAACCCGAGTAATGCTGTCGATGTCGATCAGTTCTCCATACCGATTTAACACGTCGCTTTCATCTTTAAAAACCCTGACGTGTGTGGGGTAGTCAAAGTTGGGGACGCTGCAGACGCAATTAACGCCGTGTGGCCATAGACGCACGACATCCAGATCGCGTTCAATATGCTCAAGAACTTCAGTGCAGACAATCGTATCAAATGGTCCGAAATAACTAGCCTCATCCAGCGCGTTTCCGATCGAAAACAAATCGGATCCCGCATTCCGTTCCATGGCTTTTTTAATGCCGTTCACGCTGAAATCGAAGCCTCGATACTGAATATCCGAGTGCTCGATAAGCATTTGCGCGAAAATGCCGCCGCCACATCCGACTTCAAGGACGTTTGTCGTGGAAAGCCGCTTTAACTCTTCCAGTACTTTCAGAAACATAGGGTAATATAGGGACTTGTTGTATGGACGGCTGTATGCTGTTTCGCTTTCATACATATCGTCATATACTTCAACAGGTGCTTCAACCTTACCCTTTGCCATATTCTCCTGGTCCATTTTTGCGCCCGCAACCGTTCCCGCACACGTCGATATTTGTGTGACTTATTTGAATATATGGCCCCATCGACGACTTTCTATTCCAGATAGCGCGAGCCTACAACCGCTAACCGCATTGAACGCCGCTGCCGCTGGCTGGCACACAACCACAAGGTCGGGTATGTGTGTTCGACGAATTCACTGGCTTTGAGGAGATGCCCATGGCAAGCCCCGTATCGGAAATTCCGGCCGCGCCGTCGTCCGATGCCCTGCGCCATTTCGAGGCGCGGCTGGCATTTGAAACCGATTGCTGGGACGTTCAGGACAGCATGGCGCGCGGCGTGGCGGATTTCGTGCTGCTGGATGTGCGCAGCCCGGCCCTGTTCGCAAAATCCCATATTCCCGGCGCCGTCAACCTGCCGCATGGCAAGATGACGGAGCGTCGCATGGCGGAATGGCCCCCGGAGACGCTGTTTGTCGTCTACTGCGCCGGACCGCATTGCAACGGCGCCAACAGGGCGGCGCTCCGCCTGGCGCGGCTGGGCCGCCCGGTGAAGGAAATGATCGGCGGGATGACCGGATGGGCCGATGAAGGATTTGCCTTCACGGCTGGACCGGACAGTCCCGCCCGGCAAGAATAGGGCAACCGCAACCAATACGAGGAATTCGCCATGGCTCCGAAGCTCGGCTACCTGCTGCCAACCCGCGAACGGATCATGGAAGGCAGGCCGGAAGTCGCGTCCATGCTGGCCGCGGCCGAAAAAGCAGAAGACCTTGGCTATGATTCCATCTGGGTCGGCGATTCGGTGCTGGCGCGTCCCCGTCACGAACCGATCTCGCTGCTGGCCGGTGTCGCCGCGCGGACAAAGCATGTCGAACTCGGCACCGCCGTGTTGTTACCGGCGCTGCGCAACCCGGTCATGCTGGCCCATCAGGTTGCCACGGTCGACCAGATATCCGAAGGCCGGCTGATCCTTGGCGTCGGCATCGCGACGGACGTGCCCAATATCCGCGCGGAATTTGCCGCCGCCAGCGTCCCCTTCGAAAAGCGCGTCGGCACGATGCTGGAAGGGCTGCGCCTGTGCCGGGCGCTGTGGACCGGTGAGCCGGTCGACTGGGACGGTCGCTGGCCGGTCCGGCAGGGCGTGCTGGCCCCGACGCCGTCGCGCCCCGGCGGGCCGCCGATCTGGATCGGCGGTTCGGTCGAGGCCGCGATGAAGCGTGCCGGCGGCGAATTCGACGGCTGGTTCCCGTCCACCCCGACCGCGGCGGGCTGGGAGGCCGATTTCGGAAAAGTTCAGGCGTTTGCGAAAGAAGCCGGACGCAACCCGGCAGACGTCACCGGCGCCTGCTACGTGACGGTGACCCTGGACGAAACTGAAGCCCGCGCCGTCGAACGGCTCGATACCTTCTTCGAGCATTATTACAACCGCCCGCCGGAGGTTATGAAAAAGCGCTCCGCGATCTATGCGGGATCAGCCGCGGGTGCGGCGGAATGGCTGGCCGGATACGCCGATGCCGGGGTTGAATATTTTGTGCTGCGCTTTGCCGGAGACGGCGAAAGGCAGCTCGAACAATTCGCGAAAATCCGCAGCGACCTGGGCTGGTAGGGTTTATTGCGCGTCGAGGGTCTTGCGCAGGTAGTTCAGCAGTTCAATGACCCCGAAGGTACGCAGCCTGTAGCGGTCGCCGGGCAGGGTCGTCGCCATGCCGAAATCGTGGTCCTTCGTCGCGATATGCAGGAAGGCGGTGTTCGGGCGCTCGCCTTCCCCTTCCTGCGCCAGGTTGACGGTAATACCGATATCGGTTTCGAATTCGTCCCGGACAAAGCGCGCCGATCTTTTGGCCCGTTCCGCGCCGGATATACCATAGGACGCCGCATCGTCGAAGCGGGCGGATATCATGGCGCCGCGGAAAGTCGCCATGGCGGGGTCCAGCGTACTCATGCGCTCCACCAGGACGCCGCCGGTAATCGCTTCCGCCGCGGCCAGCGTCAGTCCGCGCGCCCGCAATCGTTGGAGGACAACGGATTCCATCGACTCGTCGTCGAGTCCGAAGATGATGTTCCCCAGCATGGCGCGGATACGGGCCTCTTCCTCATCCAGTATCTTCTTCGCTGTCGCCTCATCGCCCGTCTTGGCGGTAATGCGGACCTTGATGCCTTCGATACCGCTCGCCTGGAACGCCAGCGTCGGATTGCCGATGGTATCCAGCTCCGTGATCCGGTCGGCGAGAACCTCGGCGAGGCCGGATTCGCTGTTGCCCCAGGTGCGGATGACGCGGCTGCGGATCACCGAGGCAAGGCCGGAACGGCGCTGCAGGTCGGGCAGAATCGTCCCCAGCATCATTTCATGCATTTCGCGCGGCACGCCGGGGGTCGCGTAGATGACCTTGTTTCCAACGGGCGCCACAAGGCCCGGGGCCGTGCCGGGCATCTGCGCGATGATCGACGCACCAACCGGGATATCGGCCTGCCGCTTGTTGTTTTCCGCCATCGGCCGGCCGCGCCCTTCGAAATAATCCCGGATTTTCTGGACAATGGTCTCGTCGCGCTCCAGCGGCACTCCCATGATATGGGCGATGACCTCGCGGGTGATATCGTCCTGGGTCGGCCCCAGCCCGCCGCAGCAGATCACTGCATCGCTGCGTTCCAGCGCGTGACGGATGGTCGACACCATGCGATCGAAATTGTCGCCGACCTTGGTCTGGTACAGCGAATCGATCCCGGCCAGCGCCAGTTGTTCACCGATCCATGCCGAATTTGTATCGACAATCTGCCCCAGCAGCAGTTCCGTACCGATAGCGACGACCTCACAACGCATCCCGCAGCCCCCCTGATTTCCGATTGTCGCAACCGGACAGAACCGTCCGCCGCAGCGCAACCGTAATGGATGCGGCGGGGTAGCGGCAAGCGCCAAGCGGGCCGGTGCGGCACGGCACTGGTTTGCGCTGAATTCGGGTGATAACGTGCAGCCCGAATGACATCGCCGTTATGAAAGGCGATGTTTTTGCAACATGGACGGGAGAGGCCGACAGATGAACTGGACCGACAGACGTGAGCGATTTCGGAAACTTATCAATGGCGACAAATGCGTTCATCCGGGATCCGTCTACGACGCCATTTCCGCGCGGATAGCCGAGGATCTGGGATTCGAGGTCGGCATGCTCGCGGGATCCACCGGTTCGCTTTCCGTGCTCGGCGCCCCCGACCTGATCGTCCTTACCCTGACCGAATTCGCGGCGCAGGCCTACCGGGTCAACCGCGCCGGGAACCTGTCGCTGATGGTGGATGCGGATCATGGCTACGGCAATGCACTGAGCGTGAAACGCACGGTGGAGGAACTGGAGACCGCCGGCGTCGCGGGCATGACGATCGAAGACACTGTCCTGCCCACGCCCTACGGCGCCAGCGGCCAGACGATGATTTCCATCGATGAAGGCGTCGGCAAGATGAAGGCGGCGCTCGCCGGGCGCCAGGACCCGAACCTCGTCATCGCGGGACGCACCAGTGCTGTTTCCATCACAGGACTGGAAGACGCGATCGCCCGGGGCAAGGCCTATGAAGCGGCGGGCGTCGATGCCGTATTCTTCACCGGCGTCAACACCCGCGATCAGCTGGATGCGATTTCCGAAGCGCTCAATATCCCGATCTTTCTCGGCAGCATCAACGATGCGTTGAGCGACAAGGAATACCTCGGCGCGCGAGGTGTCCGGATCGCCCTGCAGGGGCATATGCCGATCATGGCGGGGGTGCAGGCGGTTTACAATACGCTGAAGGCGCTGCGCGACGGTACGCCGCCGAAGGAACTGAAGGGCGTTGCCGGCAGGGAGCTGATGGACCAGGTCACCCGCGCCGCCGAATACAAGCAGCAGTCCGCCAACTGGCTCAAGAGTAGCTGACGCGAAGGAAAAGGGCATGAAACTGGGCCTTTCCGTCGGATATTCCGGCCCCACCATGGAACTGCCGGTCGAGCGTGTGCAACTTGCCGAACGGCTGGGTTACGACTCGGTCTGGACGGCGGAGGCTTACGGGTCGGACGCGGTCACGCCGCTGGCCTATCTGGCGGCGGTGACGTCGCGCATCAAGCTGGGTACCGCCATCATGCAGGTATCGGCCCGGTCGCCCGCGAATGCGGCGATGAGCGCAGGCACCATCGACGCCATGGCGGGCGGCGGGCGGTTCATTGCCGGCCTGGGCGTTTCCGGTCCGCAGATCGTCGAAGGCTGGTACGGACAGCCCTGGGGCCGCCCCTATTACTGGCTGAAGGATTACGTCGCGATCATGCGCCAGGTATTCCGCCGCGAAGCGCCCGTCACCCATGACGGCAAGCAGATCAGCCTGCCCTATACCGGTGAGGGTGCGCTGGGCGTCGGCAAGCCGCTGCAATCCATCCTGCACATGAATCCGGATATTCCCATTTATATCGGATCGGGCAACGAAGCGACTGTCCGCCTGACCGGCGAAATCGCCGATGGCTGGATCCCGCTGGGATACGCGCCCGGCACCTTCCACGAATACAGGGGCTGGCTGGAGCAGGGGTTCGAGCGGGCCGGCAACGGCAAGGGATTCCACAATTTCGAAATTCAGGCTTCGGTGCATGTGGAAATAGACGAGGATGTGCAGGCGGCGCTGGACCGGCTGAAACCGCGCGAGGCGCTGTATATCGGCGGGATGGGCCACAAGGACAAGAACTTCCACAAGGAGATGATGATCCGCCGGGGCTATGCCGACGCCGCCGACCGGATTCAGGAACTGTATCTCGACGGCCGCAAACAGGAAGCCGCCGAAGCAGTGCCCGACGAATGGGTCGACGCCAAGGCGCTGGTCGGGCCGCCGGCGCGCATCAGGCAGCGCTACAAGGCCTGGGATGAATGCGAGGCTACCGGTTTGACGGTGCGCACCAAACAGGATGCGGCGGTCACCCTGATGGCGGAAGCGGCAAGGCTGAATCCGCCACGGCGCTGACTGCAATATCTAATTGTATATTTTTTTGGCGACCTCTTTGCAGGAGGTGCAAGAGACCCCATCTTAATCGATAATAGGCGGGCAACCGTCATTGGCGCCCCGGACAATCCCTCCCCCGGATCCCCTGCCCGGGGCGCCTCATTTACAGTCGTATCGCTGTCCGGCGCATTGTTCCCATGAGCAAGAACAGCAACACCAGCATTACGGTGGCGTCCACTGTCATCAAGAACAACGGCATCGAAAATCCGCCCGTCGCATGCGAGACGTAACCGATCGTCGCGGGGCCAAGCACGCCGCCGATTTCGGCGGCGGAAAAGAACATTCCCCCCGCTAGACCGGTTTTCCGGCTGTCGATGCCGGGAAGTTCGATCAACAGCAGCATCGTTGTCGTCGTCATGGCGCCGCGGGCAATGCCTTGAAGTATCAGCCCGGAGAGCAGTATCGGACCCGGGTCGGCGCGCAGCAGCAATGTCGCCCCCGCGGCCGACAGGAACACCAGCGCCAGGATCGGAATGCGACGGCTACCGGTGGCGAAGCGGGGAATTGTCAGGGCGGCGATAATGCCGATTGCTGTCGGAACTGCGGCCCAGAACCCGGCTTCGGCAGGCGCCATGCCCCGGCTGCGCAGGATTTCCGGTAACCAGTTTCCCAGCGCCTGATTGAAGAAAAAGATGCCCATTCCCAATAGCAGGACCAGGCGCAGCGACGGCAGGCGCAAGAGAGCGGTGACGTTTTCAAACGATGACGCTTGGGTGACCTGTTCGCACCGGCCCTCCACGGACCGACAGGTCAGGTTCAGATTGACCAGCAACCATACGGCGCCGCACGCAATGGCGAATCCGGCGTAACAGAACATGACCGCGCGCCAGTCGCCATTCATCAGCGGCAGGAATACGCTATTGGTCAACGCCACACCGGACACCGCGCCGAGGCTGGCCCCCGTCATATATATCCCCATTGCCAGCCCGCGTTCCGCCGATGCAAACCACAGGCTGACCAGTTTGGGCGCGCCGACCGATATTATCGGGCCCCCCATGCCAAAAACGGCGACGGCAAGGAACAGGCTGTACTCTCCGGTAGCCGCGCCGCGCAACGCGCCGGACGCGGCAATGAATGCTATGCCGATCAGCAGCGCGCGTCCCGGGCCGATTCGGTCCAGAAGCGTGCCGCAGGGTATCGCCGAGACGATATAGAGCAGGGGCCACGCGCCCATGATGAAGCCCATTTGGGCATAGTCGAGACCCAGTTCGGCGCTTATCGGTTGCACGATCGGCGCCATGCCGGCGGCGATCAGGCCGAAACTGAAATAGAGCAGCCAGACGCCGCCCAGCACTATCCAGCGATAGGAATGGGTTTCAACCTCAAACGGTATTTCGACGTGTTGCACAGGCGTTGAAAACCGGCTTTGTGATCGGCCGGAATTCCAGCCAACGATTCTGCTATCGTCCGGCTTTTTGACCGCAGGTCAATCTATTTACGAGCAAGTTTCCATTTTCGCTATCTTTGGTGGCGGTCGAGGTTGTGGCGGAAAAGGCGATTTTTCCGGGCGATGTCCGCTTGCCCGGTTAAAGCAGCGTCTCCGCAAGGATCCGCATTGCCTCCCGGGAGGGGCGTCGTGCGACCAGGGTTGTGACCTGGCCTCTTGCCGCCGCGTCTTTCCAGACGGACAGACGTTCGACGATACGTTCCCTTGGACCGACCAGCGCCACGGCATCGACAAGCGAATCGGGGACAGCAGCTACTGCGTCAGCTCTTTTTCCGGCCAGGAAAAGGTCCTGAATTTTTGCAGCGGCGGCTTCGTAACCCAGCTTTCCAGCATAATCGTTATAGAAATTTTTGTCGCGCGCCCCCATGCCGCCGATATAGAGCGCCATGTTCTGCTTGATCGGCAACCGGCAGGCATCCAGGTCGTTCCCGACCTGTATGGCGACAAATGGCGCCAGATCGAAGTTATCGAGTGTTTTGCCGTGGCCCGCCGCCGCGAAGCCCTCGTTCAACGGCGTTTCCAGAACATTGAATTTTTCCGGGTCCATGAAGATGGGGAATACGCCATCCGCCTTTTCGGCGGCGACGCGAAGTCCGGCGGGCGTAATCGCCGCTGTATAGATTTTCAGGGCGGGATCGCCATGCATGATGCTGCGTAACGGCTTGCCCAGGCCGGTAGCGCCCGCGCCCCGATAGGGTATCTGGTAATGCGCGCCGTCATGCTCAAGCGGCGTTTCACGCGCGAGAATGGCGCGGACGATGTCGATATATTCGCGGGTGCGGGCGATCGGCTTGCCGAACGGAACACCGTGCCATCCTTCGATAACCTGCGGCCCGGAAGGCCCGATACCCAGTATGAACCGGCCGCCGGACAGGTCATGCAGCGTCATGGCCGTCATCGCCGCCATGGCCGGCGTCCGGGACGGCATCTGCATGATCGCCGTTCCCACCTTCAGCCGGGTTGTCAGCGCCAGCATCCAGGATGCGGGGGTTACCGCATCGTTCCCCCAGGATTCAGACGTCCAGACCGAATCGAAACCGAGGTCTTCCGCTTCGCGGACCAACGCCATATCGATGGTATACCGACCGCTGAATTCCGCCGGAATCAATCCCAGTTTCATACGCCCATTCCTCTATTCCGTTTCCCCCCGGGAGCACCTTAACCCGGTGCGGGCCCCGGACGGCAATAAATCCAGATTTATTCTTTTTCGTTAATGATAATCACTTGCATTAGCATAATTCAGTTGGTACGGTCCCGATACTGTCGAATTGACGAAAGGAGCCCGCAACGGACAACACGTTGAACAATAGCCAAGAAACCGGCATGGGCGCGTAACCGAAGGTGCTAGCCACACTTTCTGCCTGGCCGGTCGGGGAATCCGGTTCACTCCCTCAGGTCACGCCATGTGACCCTCTCCTCTTGAGCCGGATTCCCCCCCTCTGTACTTACCGTTGCCGCCAATTCGGGACAGCCAATAAAAAAAGGGCCGCGAACTGCTTCGCGACCCTTTAATATTTTGCAATGACCGGGTGTTAGTGGACGTTCGCCCAGACCTTGCGTTTTACGGCAATCAGCAGCCCGCAGAATACGATGAGGAACAGCATCACCTTGAATCCCATCGCCTTGCGCTCTTCCATATTCGGCTCCGACGCCCAGGCGAGGAAGGTCGTGACGTCCCTTGCCATTTGTTCCACCGTTGCCGCCGTGCCGTCGGCGAATTCGACGCCACCTTCGAAGAGAGGTGGCGACATTGCAATCTGGTGCCCGGGGAAATAGGCATTGTAGCTCATGCCTTCCATTACCGTTACGTCTGAAGGCGGATCGGTATAACCGGTCAGCAATGCGTAAAGATAATCGGGACCACCGACACGGGCTTCGACCATAAGCGAAAGATCCGGCGGAAGCGCCCCGCCATTGGCCGCGCGGGCCGCCTGTTCGTTCGCAAACGGTTTCACCAAACGGTCGGACGGCAGGGCCGGCCGCATAAACATTTCGCCTTCGTCATTCGGTCCGTCCTGGACTTCGTGTTCGGCGGCAAACGCCTTGACTGCCGCCTCGCTGTATCCGATATCCATCAGGTTCCGGTAATAGAGCATGTTGAGGCTGTGACAGCCGGCGCAGACTTCCTTGTATATCTGCAAGCCGCGCTGAGCCGACGCCCGGTCATATGTTCCAAACGGGCCTTCGAACGACCAGTCCTGTTCTGGAATTTCGACTCCGCCAACAGCCATGGCCTGGCCGGCCGCACCGAACACCGCCGCCGAGATCAGGGTAACAATCGCCTTGCGCATTACGATTTCTCCATCTTGGCAGCCGTAGACCCTGCTGCGGCGCCGCCACCGCCGCCGGTGACGGCCTGACTGATACTTGTCGGCACCGGCAAAGGCGTCTCGATCTTGCCAAGCACCGGCATCACAATCAGGAAATGGAAGAAATAGTAGAAGGTCGATACCTTGCTGACGATCAGCGCAATGCCCTCCGCCGGTTGCGCCCCGCACCATCCCAGAGCCAGACAATCGATGACGAAGACCCAGAACACGAACTTGTAGATCGGCCGGTATTTCGCGCTGCGAACCTTCGCCGTGTCCAGCCAGGGCAGAATGAACAGGATCAGGATCGATCCGAACATCATCAGCACGCCCATCAGCTTCGCCGGAATGAACAGTACGTCAAAATCAATCGACCGCAAGATCGCGTAGAAGGGGAGGAAATACCATTCCGGCACGATATGCGGCGGCGTCTGCAGCGGGTTCGCTTCGATGTAATTGTCCGGTTCGCCAAAGAAATTAGGTGCGTAGAACACGAAGAAGGCGAAAACCAACAGGAAGACACCCACTCCGACCGAATCCTTGGCCGTGAAATACGGATGGAACGGCACCGAATCCTGCGGCCCGTTCATCTCGATCCCGTCGGGATTGTTCGATTTCGAGACATGCAACGCCACCACATGCAGCCCGACCACCGCAAACAGGACGAACGGCAGCAGGTAATGCAGCGAGAAAAACCGGTTCAGCGTCGGATTTTCCACGGAAAACCCGCCCCACAGCAATGTCACGATCCCGTCGCCGACGATGGGAATGGCCGAGAACAGGTTGGTGATGACCGTCGCGCCCCAGTAGCTCATCTGGCCCCAGGGCAGCACGTAGCCCATAAATGCCGTCGCCATCATCAGGAGCAGGATAACGACACCCAGCATCCATAACAGCTCTCGCGGCGCCTTGTAGGAACCGTAATATAGGCCTCGGAACATATGAATATAAACGACGATGAAGAACATCGACGCCCCGTTCATGTGAATGTACTGGATCAGCCAACCGTAATTCACATCGCGCCGGATACGCTCCAGACTTTCAAAGGCATGATCGACATGCGGCGTGTATTGCATCGCAAGAATGATCCCGGTCACGACCATAACCACCAGGACAATCGAGGCGAGCGCACCGAAGTTCCAGAAATAGTTCAGGTTCTTCGGCATCGGAAACTGTTGATACTCGTGGTCCATATACGTGAAGATCGGTAGACGATCGTCGACCCAACGGATCACCGGGTTCTTCCACTGTGAATCGGAACGCATCGACTCCCCCTACCCGATAAGGATTGTTGTGTCACTGACGAACGAATACGGCGGAACCGGCAGGTTCGTCGGCGCCGGGCCCTTTCGGATACGACCGGCCGTATCGTAATGCGATCCGTGACACGGGCAGAACCAGCCGCCGAATTCGCCTTGCGGATCCGTCGATTTCTGTCCCAGCGGAATGCAGCCGAGATGGGTGCACAACCCGATCATGACCAGCCATTCCGGCCTTTCCACCCGCGCGGAATCAGGCTCCGGATCGCGCAGGTCCGCTACCACGACTTCCGCTGCCTGCTTGATTTCCTCTTCAGTCCGGTGCCGGACGAATACCGGCTTGCCCTGCCAGACGACCGTAATTGCCTGCCCGGCAGGAATCGGTTCCAGATTTACCTCAACGGTGGAAAGCGCCAGCACTTCCGCAGAGGGGTTCATGGAATCGATCAGCGGCCATACAAAACTCGCCGTGCCGACCACGCCCATCGCGCCCGCCGCAAGCACGAGAAAATCACGCCGTTCGACGCCTTCGTCGCCCGACGTCGCCGCATTATCCGCCATGCTTTCCCCCTCATCATACATCGCCCGCTTAACCGGAACGATCTACACGCCAAATCGCGGCCATCATAACCGACTTGCTGCACGAAGCAAAAATAACGCAACAATCTCGCGCAACCCGCGACAGTAGGTCGCAGAGTATCCTTGTGAAGTCGTTAACAACGCCTGAAACGCGAACGTGACCCACCAGCCCCGTGTCCTATAATGCGATTCGCAATGAATGAAAAGGCGGGAACGCCAAGACAGTCCGTATCCGGATCGGTCACGCCTGCCGCGGCCGCGGCATCGTCCATTAATTCGGAACCGTAATGCGTATAGCCCTTTTCCAGCCGGATATACCCCAGAATACCGGTACGATCCTGCGGCTCGCCGCCTGTACCGGTATCGCAGCGGACATCATCGAACCCTGCGGCTTTGTATGGTCCAGTGCCCGGCTGCGGCGCGCGGGCATGGATTACCTCGATGGAGTCGCAATGGAGCGGCATGCCTCCTGGGAGGCTTATTGTCGTGCCCCCCGGGGTCGGCTCGTCCTTCTGACGACAAAGGGGACAACCGCCTTTACGGATTTCGCGTTTCACCCGGATGACACGCTGCTGTTGGGCAGCGAAAGCGCCGGCGTGCCCGATTACGTCCATGACATGGCGGATGCCCGCTTGCGGATACCGATGGCGCCGGCCGCCCGGTCGTTGAACATTGCGTTGGCGGCGGCGATGGTGTTGGGTGAGGCGATGCGGCAAACCGACGGATTTCCACGCCATGCAGGAGACGACGGAACAGGCGATGCGTGACGAACAAAAGAACCGGGCCAGCACCTGGTTCGCCAAACTGCGCGACCGGATTTGCGCGGAGTTCGAGGCAATCGAGGACGCGATGACCGGCGACAGCGCCGCGCCGGGTCGTTTCGAGCGCACCCCCTGGAACCGCAACGCCGAAGACAGTGGCGGTATCCAGAGCGGCGGCGGCGAAATGTCGGTCATGCGGGGGCGGGTCTTCGAGAAGGTCGGCGTCAATATTTCCACCGTGACGGGCACATTCTCCGAGGCGTTCCGCAAGGAAATTCCCGGCGCGGCGGAAGACGGAAGTTTCTGGGCATCCGGAGTTTCACTGGTGGCGCATCTTCGCTCCCCGCGGGTACCGGCGGTTCACATGAACACGCGCCATATCGTCACGGCGGAAGGCTGGTTTGGCGGCGGCGCGGACCTGACCCCGATGGTGCCGGACGACGCGGACACCGCCGCGTTCCATGCAGGCATGAGAGGCGCCTGCGACCGGCACGATCCGGCGTACTACCCCCGGTTCAGGAAGTGGTGCGATGAGTATTTTTTCCTGAAGCACCGCAAAGAGCCGCGCGGCGTGGGCGGGATATTCTATGATCGGCTCAACACCGGGGACTGGGAGGCCGATTTCGCTTTCACGCAGGATGTCGGACGCGCCTTTATCGAGACCTATGTGCCGATTGTTCGCCGCCATATGAACGAACCGTGGACCGATGCGGAGCGTGAGCACCAGCTCATCCGGCGCGGCCGCTACGTGGAATTCAACCTTCTGTATGATCGTGGCACGCGGTTCGGCCTGATGACCGGCGGCAATACCGAGGCTATCCTGATGTCAATGCCACCGGAAGTCCGCTGGCCATGAGTCCCAACGGCGAAGGAGATCCCCGATCGTGAAATATCCTCGTGTGCTGTGGCCGGTAATCGCCGCGGGCCTTTTTCTGGCGTCGCTCGGCGTCGCCCGTGCCGAAAACCTGTCGCCCGAAACGTTTTACGGAACCTTTCAGGGCAGCGGCTATGCGGAAAACCGCGACAGCCTGTATTTCGGCAGCACGGTTCGGGACCTCGATGTAGTCATCGGGCCGAGCGGCGGCGGATTCAGCGTCACCTGGACGACGGTCATCCGCGGCGGCAGCCCGAACGACCCGAAGATCAAGCGAAAGGCGCAGACGGTCAACTTTTCGCCGGCGGGCCAGCCAGGCGTGTTTCGGGGCACCCCGTCGGGAGATCCCCTGGCGGGGAACCCCTATGTCTGGGCCCGAATCGAAGAGCACACAATGACCACCTATATCTTGACCATTTCCGGCGACGGCACCTATGAAATGCAGAGTTACGCCCGCACCATGAGCGGCGCCGGCATGGACCTCGTCTTTACGCGCATTCGCGATGGCGAACCTGTCCGGTCGGCACAGGCCAAGCTCGTCAAGCTCGCAAATTAGCATTACCATCATAGAGTTCGCGTCGCATGATATAGATCATCGCGGTGTGCCGGCCCGTTCCCCGGTAATTCCGAAGCAGAAGATTAATAAGGAGCAGTGAGATGACAATCAGGGTAATATTCGCGCCTTTAACCGGCGGCAAGGCGGACGATACGGTTTTTGCGACCGCCGCCGCCGTCGCAAAACGGTTCAACGCCCATGTCGACACGACATTCCTGCGAACCGACCCGCGCGATGCGATACCGTATATGGGTGAAGGTATTTCCGGCGCGCTGGTGGATGAATCTATCCAGCGGGCGGAGGAAGAAAACGTCAACCGGTCACACAAGGCGCGGTCAGCGTTCGATGCCTGGCGCGATCGCGAAGCGATCACCCTCGCCGATGCGCCGTCCGGATCGACCGCTGCGACCTGCTCCTGGCGCGAAATCGTCGGCAATGCGGACCAGAACACCGAAGCCTGCGGGCGGCTGGCCGATCTCGTCATCGCGTCGCGCGATTCATCGGAGGGAACGGTCGAAAATGAAGTCGCCTTCGAGGCCGCTCTGTTGCACAGCGGGCGGCCCCTGTTACTGGCGTCTCCGACACCGCGAAGCAGCCTCGGCGACCGGATCATGATTGCCTGGAATGGCAGCGCCGAATCCGCCCGTGCGGTCGGCGCCGCCATGCCCTTTCTGAAAGCTGCCGGGTCCGTCACGGTGGTCACGGGAAACGAGGGCGATCTGCCGGGCCCCGGCGGCGATGAACTCAAGAAATATCTGGCCTGGCACGGAGTTTCCAGCCAAACGCGCGTTGTGGAGGTCAATGACCGGCCGGTCGGCGAAGTCCTTCTGGAGGCGGCGACCGACTCGACCGCGGACATGCTTGTCATGGGCGCATACAGCCACAGCCGCTTGCGCGAATACATCTTCGGCGGCGTCACCCGGTATATCCTGGACGAAGGCAACCTGCCTGTATTCATGGCGCACTGACCCTGCGGCAACGGAACAGGGACTGGCGCTGCAGGTAAATCTTGCGGCGCCAACGACTGCGGCCGTAATTCGGACAGGAAAACAAAAAGCAAGCGCGGCAACGGCATTTATTGTAAATTACATCGTAACGGTTTCAGCCTATCCTTATCACTGAACGAACCGCATTGCGGGTTCGCGCCGTGGCCTCCGACATGTTGCAGATTCCCGATTGAACCAGTTCCGTAATGCCCGTGCTTTCAACAAAATCAGTTCCGGCGTCTGTCGAACCGGCAACGCGACAGAACCCCAGGGATCTGCAATGAGCATCAAGATCCTTCATGTTTACGATCATTCGCTGCCCCTCCACAGCGGCTATGTGTTCCGGTCCATGGCGATATTGCGCGAACAGCGCAAACGCGGCTGGCAAACCGTCCATGTGACGACGCCCCGCCATACGGCGGCCGAAGCGCCGGTGGAGACATTCGGCGGTTTCGAATATCACCGGACGTTCCAGAAACAGGGTCTGGTGGCGCGCCTGCCGGTGATCCGCGATTTTGACCAGATGCGCCTGACGACCCGAGTTATCGAACAGGTGGCCGAACAGGAAAAACCCGACATCATACAGGCCAGTTCACCCGCCCTGAACGCCATTCCGGCAATGCGGGCCGCAAAACGCCACGGATTGCCCGTCGTCTATGAAATCCGTGCCTTCTGGGAAGATGCCGCGGTAACCGCCGGCGATACGATCGAAGGAAGCCTGCGCTACCGCCTGACGCGTGGCCTCGAAACTTACGCCGCTCGCAATGTGGATGCGGTCACAACGATCTGCGACGGGCTGCGGAAAGACCTGATCGCGCGGGGTATCCCGGCGTCGAAAATTTCCCTGATCCCGAACGCGGTCGATATAGAAAGTTTCGTCGCCGATACGCCGCGGGATGACGCGCTGTTGGCCGGCCTCGGCCTCGACGGGAAATTCGTGCTCGGCTTCATCGGCTCGTTCTATGCCTATGAAGGGCTTGACCTCGTCGTCGGCGCGCTGCCCGACATTGCCGCCAGGCTGGACAATGTGATGCTGCTCCTTGTCGGGGGCGGCCCGATGGAAGAAGCCCTGAAGGCGCAGGCGTCCCGGCTGGGCGTTTCGGACAGGGTCATCTTTACCGGCAGGGTGCCGCAGGCGGAGGTCAATCGCTACTATACTCTGGTCGATCTGCTCGTCTATGCGCGGCACCCGACCCGCCTGACGGATCTGGTGACACCGCTGAAGCCGCTGGAAGCCATGGCGCAAAAAAATGCGTTTCTGGCATCCGATGTCGGCGGCCACAAGGAGTTGATCCGGAACGGCGAAACCGGGTTCATGTTCCGGGCCGGCGACGAAAGGGACCTGACGGAAAAAATCGTGCAAATAGCAACATCCCGCGATACATTGCCGACGATTCTTGATGCTGGCAGGCGTTTCGTTGAAGAGGAAAGGAACTGGACCGCGAGTGTAAGCGGCTATCAGGCCGTTTATGACAGGGTCCTGGGGCGTGCCTGACTGACCGTGAAGCACCGCATATCCTCAACCAAAGTCGTTCGGAGTTTCCGATGAAAGTACTTACGGTTTTCGGGACCCGGCCTGAAGCCATAAAACTCGCGCCAGTTGTCAAGGCCCTCGCCGCGGCGCCGGATATCGAGGCCCGGGTCTGTGTTACCGCCCAGCACCGTGAAATGCTCGACCAGGTTCTCGACCTGTTCGGCATCGTCCCCGATGACGACCTCAATCTTATGCGCGACCGGCAGACACTGGCCGGGATCACCGCCGCGGCGCTGGATGGCGTTCTGGAGGTCATCAGCAGGTTCACGCCCGACTACGTCGTCGTCCAGGGCGACACGACGACTACCTTCGCCGCTGCTTTGGCGGCTTATTACAGCAAGGTTGCGGTTGCCCATGTCGAGGCCGGGCTGCGCACCGGCGACATGTACGCGCCCTGGCCCGAAGAAGGGAACCGCAAGCTGACCAGCGCGCTGGCCCGGCTGCACTTTCCGCCGACGACGGCATCCCGCGACAATCTGCTGCGGGAAGGCATCCCGCCCGACTCAATCGAGGTCACGGGAAATACGGTTATCGATGCCCTGCTCGACGTGGTGGAGGAAGTCCGTACCGGTCCGAGAGGCCGCGAATTCGCGGAACGCTTCGGTTCCGTCATCGACCCGGCTCGCAGGCTCATTCTCGTGACCGGCCACCGCAGGGAGAGTTTCGGCCCCGGCATGGAGAATATCTGCCGGGCCCTGGCGACGCTGGCGGAGCGCGACGACGTTCAGATCATCTATCCGGTGCACCTGAACCCCAATGTCCAGGAACCGGTAAGCCGTATCCTGGGCAATGCGGAACGCGTCCATCTGCTGCCGCCGCAGGACTACCTGCCGTTCGTCTACCTTATGGACAGGTCCTATCTGATCCTGACCGATTCCGGCGGCATCCAGGAGGAGGCCCCGTCGCTCGGCAAACCCGTTCTGGTCATGCGCGATAAAACGGAGCGCCCGGAAGCGGTTCAGGCCGGGACATCGAGGCTGGTCGGGGCCGACAGCGCCCAGATCGTCGCCAACGCCACTCAACTGCTCGATTCGGAATCGGAATATGACAGAATGGCCCGCGCCCATAACCCCTTCGGCGACGGGCGCGCCGCGGAACGCATAGTCGAAAGGTTACGCTGTGAATACAGAAATTAAAAAAGTTTCCGTTGTCGGACTGGGGTATGTGGGCCTGCCCACCGCGGCGGTCCTGGCAAGCCGCGGCGTCGAGGTCGTCGGCGTCGAAATCAACGACGACGTCGTCAGGCGAATCAACGCCGGCAACGTGCATATTACCGAACCTGACCTGGACATCCTGGTGCAGGGTACCGTCGCGACGGGCCGGTTGCGGGCGACGACGACCCCGGAAGCGGCATCCGTTTTTGTTATCGCCGTGCCGACGCCGTTCAAGGACGGCCACGAGCCGGACCTGAAACATGTTCAGGCCGCCGCGAATGCGATTGCGCCCGTCCTCGAATCCGGCACGCTGGTCATTCTTGAGTCGACTTCGCCCGTCGGCACAACGGCGCAGTTGTCCGCATGGCTCGCGAAGGCGCGTCCGGACCTGACGTTTCCGGCGAAAGGCCAGGAAAACCCCGATATCAATGTCGCCTATTGCCCGGAACGGGTGCTGCCCGGGCGTGTGCTGATCGAACTCGTGGACAATGATCGTATTATCGGCGGCATGACGCCGGAATGCGCCGCGAAAGCCGTCGATTTCTACCATATTTTCCTGCAGGGAGAATGCCTGGTCACCGACGCCAATACGGCGGAACTGGCGAAACTGACGGAAAATTCATACCGGGATGTCAACATTGCCTTCGCGAACGAACTGTCGCTGATCTGCGATCATCTCGATATCGACGTCTGGGAATTGCTGCGTATGGCGAACCGGCACCCGCGCGTCAATATCCTCAATCCCGGCCCGGGTGTCGGCGGGCACTGCATCGCGGTCGATCCCTGGTTCATCGTTTCCTCCGCCCCAGAACAATCCCGCCTGATCCGCACCGCACGCCTGGTCAACGACGACAAGCCGGGGCATGTCATCGCCAAAGTGACCGCGCATGCGGACAGGTTCAAGAGCCCGGTGATCGCCTGCCTCGGCCTGTCGTACAAACCCGACATCGACGATTTGCGTGAAAGCCCGGCGCTGAAAATCACGGCGGAACTCGCCGGAATGTCGGTTGGCGAAATTCTGGTGGTCGAGCCGCATATCGAGAAGCTGCCCGCCGTTCTGGCCGGCAAGCCCAATGTGACGCTGGTCGACGCCGCCACCGCGATCGAACGCGCCGATATCGTCCTGCTGCTTGTTGCGCACCGTGCCTTTCGCCGAACCAACCGCACGGTGCTGAACCAGAAAATACTGATCGACACGCCCGGCCTGTGGGCGTGATGATCCAATCGAGGAAATTTTCCAACAAACCGCGAAAATAAGCTACGGTCGCGCAATGAGTTGGCAACACCCGATACAGGTATGGAGTCATGTTGGACACACAGAAGATAAAGGCGCAGCTTGAAGAACGAATGTCGTTTCTGAAGGCGCGGGTGCACGAGATCGAAGAGGATCTGAGGGAACCCGCGGACCCGGATTTCGCCGAACAGGCAACCGAAGCCGAAGGCGATGAAGTTCTCGAAGGCCTGGAAGATTCCGCCCTGCATGAAATCGCGCAGATCAAGGCCGCGCTGGCCCGCATCGCGGCGGATACCTATGGGGATTGCGCAACCTGCGGCGAGGCGATTGACGAGAAGCGGCTGGCGATTCTGCCGCATGCCGCCCAGTGCATTTCCTGCGCCTCGAAATAGACGCATGCTTGCCCCGGCGATTGGCGTTTGCGCGGCAAGCGGCGCCGCAATGGGTGTAGGCGAAACTTCGGTACATGTCGCCGCCCTGATCCGGAACTGAATGGCAAGCCGGAGCCTGATGAAATGAACACCGTCCCCGCGCGCTACATCAACCCGCGCACCGGCGCAATCTGGCCCACGACGGAACCGCTGTGGAAGGCGCCGGATGACGGCGGCTACGTCAACTTGACACCGGGTGCGGGGTTGAGCCCTGACGATATCGTCGTGAGCGAACATTCGCTATGGCGCTATGCGAAAGCGGTTCGCCTGCCGGGACCACCGGCGGTGACACTGGGCGCCGGGTGGACGCCGTTGCTCGCCGCATCGTGGCAAGGCGTACGCGTACACTTCAAGGCGGATTATCTGATGGTTTCCGGCTCCTTCAAGGACCGGGGCACGATGGTCATGCTGAATTATCTGAAACAGGCGGGCGTATCGGCAATTCTGGAGGACTCATCCGGCAATGCCGGCGCATCCGCCGCCACCTACGCGGCGGCGCTTGGCCTTGCCTGCCGGATTTTCGTCCCCGCCGCCGCCCCCGAAGCGAAGAAAATCCAGATGGCGGCGATGGGCGCCGATGTCACCGCCATTGACGGCAGCCGGGATGACGTCGCGGATGCTGCGCTGGCGGAAGCGGCCAACACGTTTTATGCGGCCCATAACCACCAGCCTTTTTTCCTGGAAGGCACCAAGACTCTGGCCTTCGAGCTCTGGGAACAGTTCGGGTTCAGGGCGCCGGATTGTGTCGTGGCCCCACTTGGCCAGGGCAGCAACATCATGGGCAGCCATATCGGCTTCGCGGAATTGCTCGCCTGCGGGCAGATCGACAGGCTACCGCGCATCCACGCCATCCAGGCCGCCAACTGCGCGCCCTATCACGCGGCGCTTCAGTCAGGCGTCCGCGACGCAACCCGTTTTCCGGCCAAGCCGACCATTGCGGACGGCATCGCCTCCGCGACGCCGGTGCGATTGCGCGAAGTCCTGGACGCCGTGCACGAATCCGATGGTTCGATTACAACCGTCGAAGAAGACGAAATCGTCGCCGCACTGCGTAACCTGGGCCAGATGGGCTATTTCGTGGAACCCACCAGCGCCACCGCATGCGCCGGGCTCAGCAAGCTGCTGGCGGACGGCACCATAGGCCCGAACGAGACCGTGGCCGTCGTCCTGACGGGAAGCGGGCTGAAGGCGGTCGAAAAAATCGGCGGCGCGCTCGGCCGGGCACGCGCCTGACCCGACATTCGCGTGTGGCGCCGCCGTTACCGGCCTTCCGGTTGCCCTGGCTGGGAATTAATTTGCGGCACGACTGATTTGCGTTACTGAATAGGCAGCTTTATCGGGAAAACAGGCAACGCAGCCGCGCGCTCCGTGCCGGGAGCGCTCCTTGATGACACCAGGCCGAATCACTGCCGTCATATGTGTTTCGCAGGCGCTGGCGCAGATTGGCGCGTTTGCGGTGGCGGCGCTGCTGCCGGCGTTCATCGATACGTGGCGATTGACCAATACGGAAGCGGGATGGATTGTCGGGGCGTTTTATGCCGCCTATACCCTGACGGTCCCGGTACTGGTTTCGCTGACCGACCGGGTCGATCCAAAACGGGTATACCTGTTTTCCACGGCCCTGACGGCAATGGCGCTGTTCGGTTACGCCCTGCTCGCCGAGGGTCTGTGGTCCGCCGTATTTTTCCGTATCCTGGCCGGTATCGGCTGGGCCGGAACCTATATGCCGGGCCTCAAGGCGCTCAGCGACCTTGTCGAAGGCCCCCGCCAGTCCCGGGCTGTATCGTTTCACGCCGCCGCCGTTGGCGTCAGCGGCGCCTGTTCGTTTGTGGTGGCGGGTATGGCTGCAGCCTGGTTCGGATGGCAATGGGCAATCGCCATCGGCGGCGCCGGTGCGCTGCTGGCATGCCTGATTATGGCCGCATTGCTGCCATCTCGGATACCGCAGAGACGGATCGGCGGACACACCGCGCTTTTGAATTTCCTGCCAGTCCTGCGAAACCGGTCCGCGCTGGCCTATTCGCTGGGTTATCTGGTCCATACCTGGGAAATGAGCGTCCTGCGCACCTGGGTCGTGACGTTCCTGTTCTTCGCGGCCGCCCGATCGGGCGACGGCGCGCCTGTGATTTCGCCGACAGCCATCGCCACGGCGCTTGCGCTATTCGGCGTCTGGGCCAGCGTGTCCGGCAACGAACTGGCCATGCGGATCGGCCGCCGCCGCTTCGTGTTCATCGTCATGCTGGCTTCGATGGCCATGGCGCTGGCTATCGGCTTTGCGCCTGCGGTTTCGTATGAATTCGCCGCCGTGCTCTGCATTCTGTACGGCATGCTGATCTGGGCCGATTCGTCGTCCTTGACCGCCGGCGCCGCCGGTAGCGCCCTGCCCGGTCAGCGGGGCGCGACGCTCGCGGTTCATTCGACGATGGGCTATGCAGGCGGCTTTATCGGACCGCTGGCCGTCGGGCTGATCCTCGATCTGGCCGGAGGCGGCGTAACAGCCTGGGCGCTGGCGTTTGCATCGGTTGCCCTTGTCACGGCTATCGGCCCGATGACGCTGCTTATCCTGAAGCCGAAAGACCTTCCGGGTGACCGTCCGCACGTGTGATGCGCTCTATTCCCACTTCACGCCATCCATGTTGCATTCCGAAAAATCGACCCCGGCAAGATCGGTATCCGCCAGTATGGCATTCTTCAGGCTCACGCGCTGGATCCTGCCCGTGGCGTTTCCATCCTTCGCACGCAAGGGGATCGCGCCCAGGACAACACGCTGCATCCTGGCGCCCGAGAGATTGGCTTCCGTCAGGCTGACGCCGGTCAGGTTGGCGGCCTCCAGGTTTGTATTGCGCAAGTCGGCGCCGTTGAGATCGGACAGCATCAGGATGCAGCCCGTCAGGTTCGCACCGCGCAGTCGCGCGCCGCGCAGCTTTATCCCGCTAAGATTTCGCCCGGACAGGTCGAAATTCTCGAGGTTCATTCCGGACAGGACAGCCGGCCGGCCCGTCGCCCCGCCGCTCTTGACCCAGGATTCGTGCTGGTGCAGCGCCGCCCGGAATTGCGCCGGAAAATCGCCAAAGGAAATTGCCGTGACGGATTCGCCAATCGTGCACCGGTTCAGGTCGATAACCATTTCCAGGGCCGTATCCATCCGCGCCCCGCGCATGTCGGTCGCGTCGAAAATGGCGTTGCGCAGTTGCACGCCGCGCAGATCCGCCCGCTCCAGGCTGGTTCCGGCCAGCCGGGCCTCCGACAGGTCGGCGCCGCGCAGGTCGGCATTGGTCAGGTTGGTCCCGGACAGGTCGGCGCCGAACAGAAAGGCGCCTTCGAGACTGGCGCCCACGAGGCGCGACCCGCGCAGATCCACGCCGGACATACGGGTACGGCGCATCGTCGCATAGTTCATGAAGCAGTCGCTGATGTCGGTTCTGTCCCGCCCAAGCGTGCTCGCCCCATCCGCTTCAAGTATGATACCGCCGCGCAGGTCGGCTGCGTTCAAATTCGCGTTTTCGAGATTTGCGCCGCGCAGCATCGCGCCCTTCAGGATGGCCTTGGTAAAATTCGCGTTGCGCAGATCCGCATTCAGCAGGTTCACGCCGAACATGTCGGCTTCCACAAGGCTTGCCTGCACGAAGGAAGCGTTCTTCAGGATCGCGCCGACAAAATTCGCCCGATCCAGCGACTTTCGCGAAAAATCCTCCTCCATCAACTCCCGGCGCGAAAGGTCCGCCTGCCGCCCGCCATCGCTGTTAACCAGCCATAGTTTGTGGCTGTCGAGAATTTCGGGGATATTTACGTTCCAGGTGGGCAATTTGGTATCGTTTTCCAGGGGTTTGGCCGCAGCGGAACCCTATGTCCCATAACCGGACTATATTAATTAAAGGATGATTTATTGGTTAACGTCATCCCTCAATATAATCACGCCGCCGGCAATACGCGGCCGGTCTCAGATCGGCAGCCGGACAAGGGCGCGAAGACCGCCATGCGGCGACGTTTCCAGCACGATATCGCCCCCATGGGCACGGGCGATATCGCGCGCGATCGCCAGGCCAAGACCCGTCCCGCCGGTTTCGGGGTTGCGGGATTCGTCCAGCCGCAGGAAGGGACGAAACACATCTTCGCGCATTTCCTCGGGAATGCCCGGGCCGTCATCGTCAATGGAGATTTCGGTTTCGGCCCCCCGCTTGCCGGCATTGACCCAGATATGCTCGCCATAGCGGTTTGCATTCGCGATCAGGTTTTCAAGACACCGCTTCACCGCATTGGGCCGCAACCAGGCCTGCAACCGGCCCTCTACATGCGCATCGATGACCGTGCCATTGCGCCGCCATCCGTTCACAACATCTTCGACAAGGCTGCTGAGGTCGGTCTCGACCGCCGGTTCGTCCCCTTCGCCACGTGCGAAAGTCAGGTAGCCTTCCACCATCTTTTCCATTTGGACCACGTCAGCCTTCAGCCCTTCCACTTCAGGACTGTCGCCAAACATGGCGAGTTGCAGCTTCATGCGGGTCAACGGCGTGCGCAGATCGTGGCTGACGCCGGAAAGCATATCCGTGCGCTGGCGAATCTGGCGACGGATGCGTTCCCGCATCAGGTTGAAGGCGCTCGCGGCCTGCCGGACCTCCATTGCGCCGCCGGCACGGAAATCTTCCTCCACCGGCCGCCCCTTGCCAAAACTGTCCGCGGCGCGGGCCAGCCGCCGGATCGGGCGGATCTGATTGCGCATGAACACGGACGCAACCGCAAACAGGATCAGCGACGAACCGACCATCCACAGGATGAAGATGTAGGTTGTCGAGCTGAACAGCCGGCTGCCCGGCGCCACAACCCGCATGACTCCCTCGGCCAGCTGGATTTCGATGACGACCTGTTCCTTGTAGGAGGATGTGTCGATATGAAAAGGGCGGTTGATCAACTGCTTCAGCGAAATCGTCAGGACCTTGTCGATCCGCTCGTTTTCCACCGGCAGGGTTTCGTTGGGCAGGATGGCGCCCGGATGCATGGTTATGGCAAAACCGAAGGTCCGGAGAGCTTTGGAGAACAGCAGCGCCTGCCCTTCCGGGCTGGGATCCTCGCGCAATTCCTCCATGACCATCGCGATATCGCCGGCGATGGCGCTGGACAGCCGGCGCGTGATCGATTCCCAGTGGCGATCATAGAAAATATGCGCGGAAATCAGCTGCAACAGGATCAGCGGCGACACGATGATCAAGAGCGACCGGCCGAACAGGGTGCGCGGCAGAACCCGCTTTACCAGCAGGGCGGGATTCCAGCGATTTAGTCGGGCCACAGAACGTACCCCCGTCCGCGCACCGTTTTCAGATATCGCGGCATTCTGGCATCCGGCTCGATCTTGCGGCGCAGCCGCGTTACCTGAACGTCGATCATACGGTCGCTGCCATCGATTTCACAAAGCTGCGTCAAATCTTCGCGGCTCAGAACGGTACCTGCGTTTTCGGCCAGGACTGCCAGAAGGCTTGCTTCGGACGCGGTCAGCCGGATTGCGTTGCCGCCGCTGGACAGCACCTCCCGTTTGGGGTCGAACAGGAACTCGCCGATACGGATTTCCTTCCGATCCGTCGCGGAAGGTCGAACGCGGCGCAGTATCGTCGTGATCCGGAGCAGCAGTTCGCGGGGCTCGAAAGGTTTGGTCAGGTAGTCGTCCACACCGCCTTCCAGCCCGTCGATGCGCGCGTCTATCCCGTCCAGCGCGGTCAGCATCAGTATCGGGACAGCACTGCCTTCGCGGATCGCCCGGGTCAACGCCAGCCCGTCTTCACCCGGCATCATACGGTCCATCACGATAAGGTCGTACTCCATTGCCTGCAGGCGCGCCCGCGCGTCGATGGCCTCCATGGCGACGGTAACCCGGAAGCCATTGTCCATCAGGTATTTGCGAAGCAGGTCCCGCAAGCGCTTGTCGTCGTCGACGACAAGGATATGAGGTTCGTCCGGCATCATCGCACATGCATCCCGGCAATCTGCCTGTTTTGCTTCATCCGCCTACCTGTCCGGATCCCCGTCGGGGGCGAACCGCCGGCGATCCTCGTTCCCCGATATCAGCGCCAGTATGACCTTCCGGAAACCTTCCACCGCGTCCGCGCCCGATTCCCTGTATGCCCGATAAAACCGTTCGCGCTGGTTGGCGGTCAATTGCATCTCCAGGGCGCGTCCTTTCACCGTCAGTTCCAGCAACCGCTGGCGCCTGTCCTCGACACCCTGTACCTGCACGATAAAGCCTTCGCGCACCAGTTGTCCCAGAACGCGGTTCAGGCTCTGCTTCGTGATTTTGAGGATGGCGAGCAGTGCAGACACGGAAGCACCCGGATAACGGCCGACGAAGTAAATCACGCGGTGATGCGCGCGGCCGAAACCGAACTGCTGGAGAATGGCATCCGGTTCCGCCGTGAAGTCGCGATAGGCGTAGAACATCAT
Organism: Alphaproteobacteria bacterium; assembly: GCA_040905865.1. Lineage (NCBI taxonomy): Bacteria > Pseudomonadati > Pseudomonadota > Alphaproteobacteria > Alphaproteobacteria bacterium. The sequence goes on along the minus strand of JBBDQU010000066.1, from coordinate 28,835 downwards.
TTCGATACCCTGGCGCAGCTCCTCATCGCGCAGATATGAAGGGGTTGCAGTTGTGGGCGCCGCGCTATCCACCGGTATACTCCTGTATGATGCCGCGTATATTATGGCAGCATGTTTGACACAAAAATCGTGCGAATGTTACAAAGTCGGCCGGTTTTCCGACAACATGTTACTTTATTTCATGTTGCCGGTAAATTTACTGGGCTGTTGGATCGTCAGAGGCGATTCCAGCAGGCCATGATCCGATCAAATATTCGCATGAAACGGATCGATCAGGGAGAAATCGATGGATATGAGCTACGATAACCGCCCGGGATTTATCTGGATGGATGGCGGCCTGGTTCCCTGGAAGGATGCCAATGTCCATGTCCTGACGCATGCGCTGCATTACGCATCCTGCGTGTTCGAGGGCGAGCGCGCCTATGACGGCCGTATCTTCAAGCTTAACGAACATACCGAGCGGCTTTTCGCCGGCGCCCGGACCATGGATTTCAAGATTCCCTATACGGTCGATGAAATCAATGCCGCCTGCAGACTGGTCGTGGAAAGGCAGGGCATCAAGGACGGTTACATCCGGCCGATCGCCTATCGCGGCGCGGAGATGATGGGCGTTTCGGCCCAGAAAACACAGATACATGTGGCCATCGCCGCATGGGAATGGCCCGATTACTTCGCCGACCGGATGGCCGGAATCCGCATGAAATGGGCAAAATGGCGCCGCCCCGACCCGGCGACAATTCCCTGCAAGACCAAGGCGGCCGGGCTGTACATGATCTGCACCCTGTCAAAGCACGATGCGGAACGCGAAGGCTATGCAGACGCGCTGATGCAGGATTATCGCGGCTATATCGCCGAAGCGACCGGGGCTAATATTTTCATGCTGATGGAAGACGGCAAACTGCACACGCCGGAACCGGACTGCTTCCTCGACGGCATTACCAAGCGCACGGTATCGGCCCTTGCCAGGAAACGCGGGTATGAGATCGTACAGCGGCATATCAGGCCGGAAGAACTCGCCGGCGCATCGGAAGTCTTTCTAACGGGTACCGCCGTCGAAGTAACACCTGTCCGCGAAATCGGCGAGTACCGCTTCACGCCCGGCGACATGACCCGGACGCTGATGCAGGATTACGACATCGAAGTCCGCAGCGAGGTGCCCGCGACGCTCAACGCCGCCTAGAGCAGATCGCCTTCTGCCAGGCCATGTCGTCGTGGATTACGCTGTCTCGCCGGGGTCGGGATCGGAACCGTCCAGCTTCTTGCTGTCGAGATCCGATTTCGCGCGGTCGGCGGCGTCCTGGTCCCGTTTCTTTTCAGGCATCGTGCGGCCAGCCAGGGCGCGGCTGCGCGCCGCCTCGGCGGCTTTCTCGTTGCGGGCCCTTTTCTTGCGGAACTCACGCAGGTTGATGATCTCGGCCATCGCTATTCCGCCGCCCCCTTCCGGGATTTCGCAGCCCAGCGTTCCGCCGCCACATCGTCGCTCTCCAGGGCTTCCACCCAGCGTGCCTCGCCCGTCCCGGTTTCCTCCAGCTTCCAGAACGGCGCCCTGGTTTTCAGCCAGTCGATCAGAAAATGGCAGGCGTCGAACGCCGCGGCCCGGTGCGGGCTGGCGACAACGACCAGAACGATCCGGTCGCCCGGCGTCAACCGCCCGTAACGATGGACGATCAGGCTGGCTTCCAGCGGCCAGCGAGCATTCGCCTCGTCATCGATTGCGGCAAGCATTTTTTCGGTCATGCCGGGATAATGCTCCAGGGTCATCGCGCCCGATCCCGCAGCGCCGTGCATGTCGCGAACAAGGCCCACGAAGCTCGTCACGGCGCCAATCTGTGTATTGCCCCTGGTCAGCGCCGCAATTTCCGCGCCGGCATCGAAATCGTCACGCTGTACCCGTACGGTCATATCAACCTCCGGTCATAGGCGGAAACAGGGCCACTTCCTCGTTGCCTTCGAGCGCTGTCTCCAGCGTAGCAAATTCCTGATTTACGGCAACACGAATTGCGCTGGTATCCGCCAGCGCATCCGAATATTCCGGGCCGCGACCTTTCAGCCAATCGATCAGCCCCGCCACGTCGCGCACGCCATCCGGGAGCGAAATATCCTCCTCACCGGTACCCGTGCGCTGCCGCAACGACGCAAAATACAGAATCTTCATGGCATGACCTCCGTGAATGGCAGGAAGTCTACCATGTTGCCCGGCTCCAGCGCGGTCAAGTCTTCGGGCAGCATGACCAGGCCGTCCGCGCCTACCAGCGAGGACAGGACGCCGGCCCCGCTACGGCCGTTTTTATACGCCTCGGGAAAACCGTCGGAACCGGTTTCAATGCGGGCGCGGACAAATTCACGGCGGCTGATTTTCTTGCGATGCTCAAACCCGGCCCGTACCCGGAACGTGATCGGCGCCGTATCCACGGCCCCGGCAAGACGCAGAATCAGCGGCCGCGCCACCATGAGAAACGTCACGATCGCGGCGCCCGGGTTGCCCGGCAATCCGGCGATCGGCACCGGGCCGCGCGGCGTGTTGATCTGACCGAGCGCCACGGGCCGGCCGGGCTTGATCGCCAGACGCCAGAAATGCAGCTTTCCCAGCGCCTCGACCGCAGCCTTGATGTGGTCTTCCTCGCCGGTCGACATGCCGCCCGATGTAATCACCAGATCGTGATCCCTGGCTGCGGCGGCGAGCGCATCGCGAATAGCACCGACCCTGTCGCGGATGATGCCCAGGTCCGTTACGCTACAGCCAAGCCGCGACAGCGCCGCCGTCAGCATGTAACGGTTCGAATCGTAAATTGCGCCCGGGTCCAGCCCCGGACCGCCCGGGTCGCGCAATTCGTCGCCGCTGGAAAAAACCGCGACGCGCAGCGGGTCGTATACATCCAGCGACGTTCGGCCCAGCGACGCCGCGACGCCGACCTCCTGCGGGCGAAGCCGCCGCCCGGCGGCCAAAACTGTCTCTCCGGCGCGAATATCCTCGCCCGCCGCCCGCCGGTTGGCCCCCGTCTTGATGCCGGGCCGGATCACAACCGTATCGCCGTCCAGCTGGCAGTCTTCCTGCATCATGACGGTATCCGGGCCTGCGTCGCCATCGCCGGAGGGCATCGCCGCACCCGTAAAAATCCGGGTCGCCACGCCACGCCGCGCCGGATGCGGTAGCGGATGCCCCGCCGCGGCGCGGCCGGTAACGGCAAGCCGGGTTTCCAGGTCCGGCGACAGGTCCGCAAAATAAACCGCATAGCCGTCCACGGCCGAATTGGCGTGTGGCGGCACATTCATCGGCGACACGATGTCCTCGGCCAGGATACGGCCGACCGCATGCGCCAGCGGCACCGTCGAAACACCGGCAATCGCGACAGTACGGTCATTCAGCGCCGCCAGCGCCTGGTCCAGCGGCGTCAATTCGCCTCCGAACGCAAAGCAGTCGTCGCTAAGCTGCGCCATGGGTCACGGTCTCCCGTAACCCGGTCGCGGCAAGAATGAAATCCGCGATACCGGGCACGTCGTTCAAATTCAGTACCGGCAGCGCCAGCCCTGTCAGGGCCACGTCGCAGGCAACGGCGACAATGCAGGGGTCATTCACGCAAAGCAGCGGCTTGCCGTTCGCCGGGCGATGCACCTCCAGCTTGGCGTGCGCATGTCGCTTGTAGCCCTCGACCAGCAGCAGATCCACCGGCGTCATGTTCACGATGATCTCGTCCAGATCGGGTTCCGGTCCTCCCTTATGCTCATGCATCAGCGCCCAGCGCCGGGCGGAACTGATCATGACCTCGGTGGCGCCGGCCTGCCGGTGTTCATACGAATCCTTGCCAGGTTTATCGATGTCGAAGTCATGATGGGCGTGCTTCACCGTGGACACGCTTATACCCCGCGACAGAAGCACCGGAATCAGGTTCACGACAAGCGTCGTTTTGCCGCTGCCGCTCCACCCGGACAGTCCGAATACCTTCATACCAAGCTACTCCGCTACGGACCGGGCCTTAGCCCGTGCTGTTCTTCGCCGTTTGCGCCGGCGCCTTTTTCGGCGGTGGCGCCGATTCCGTCCTCAGATGCACCAGACCGACCTTGAGATAATCATACCCCGTTACGATGGTCAGGGTCGCAGCGACCCACAATCCGATATCGCCGATAATTACCGCTGGAATAACATCCGGCGCGGCATCGCCGACAATCAGGAAGCCCAGTGCTAACATCTGGATGAAGGTCTTCCATTTGGCAAGTCCGCTGACGGGGACGCCAACCTTTATTTCCGCCAGAAATTCCCGCAGTCCCGACACAAGCAGTTCGCGGCACAGGATAACCAGCCCCGGCAGGATCGCCATCCCGACGATGCGGTCGAAGGCTACCAGCATGAAAATGATCGACGCGACTAGCAGCTTGTCGGCCACCGGATCCATGAACCGCCCGAAGCTGGAAATCGTGCCCATCGACCGCGCTGCGTAACCATCGAAGAAATCCGTGATACAGGCGAAGGCATAAATCGCGAGCATCACCCAGCGCACCGTATCGCCGTCGATCCAGAACAACGCAACAATTGCGGGTATGGCCCCGATCCGCGATAGCGTCAGGAGGTTCGGCAGTTTGCTAATCACGTTGCCATCTTTCAGGGCGGAAGCGTTTTTTCAGGCCAGCGGCTGCATATACATTCTACTGATCACTGTGGAAATGGCCATAAATTTTCTCCGCCACCGCCTTGCTGATGCCGCTTACCGCTTCCAGGTCGGCCAGTCCGGCGCGCGCAACGCTGCGGGCGGAACCGAAATGCAGCAGCAATGCCTTCTTGCGCTTCGCCCCGATTCCGGCGACATCATCCAGCGGCGACGCTGAAATGCCCCGGGATCGCCGCGCCCGGTGCGCGGTAATCGCGAAGCGGTGCGCCTCGTCCCGCAGGCGCTGGATGAAGTAGAGCAACGGATCACGCGGGGCCAGCATGAAGACGCGGCCATCCGGCCGATAGAACTGTTCGCGGCCGGCATTGCGATCCGGCCCCTTGGCCACGCCCAGCAGCGCGACATCGTCTATGCCGAGTTCCGCGAACACCTCGCTGGCAATGCCGAGCTGGCCCCGTCCGCCATCAACGATCACAAGATCCGGCCACTGGCCGTCGCGCCGTTCCGGATCTTCCTTTTGCGCCCGACGGAAGCGGCGGGTCAGAACCTCGCGCATCATCGCATAATCGTCACCGCCCTCGGCGTCGCCGTCGCCGCCGACGGTCCTGATATTGAACTTGCGGTAGGCGTTCTTCATCGGGCCGTCCGGACCGCAGACGATCATTGCGCCAATGGCGTTACTGCCCTGGATATGGCTGTTGTCGTAGACCTCTATCCGTTCCGGCGATGCGTCCAGATCGAGCCGTTCCGCCAGGGCATCCATCAGTTTGCGGTGCGACGCGCTTTCCGCCATACGGCGGCCCAGCGCGTCGCGCGCATTGGCAATCGCATGGTCGACCGGGTTCCGTTTCGCGCCGCGTTTCGGCGTCATCAGCTGCACCCTGTGCGATGCCCGCACCGACAGCGCCTCGGCAAGCAGATCGCGTTCCGCCAGATCATGGCTCAACAGAACGGCTTTTGGCGGCGGCTTGTCCGCATAGAACTGACCGACGAAGGCGGCAAGAACCTCCGACGCGTCCTGATGCCGGTCATGCGACGGAAAATAGGCCCGGTTCCCGTAATTCCGGCCGTTCCGGAAGAAGAAGACCTGCACGCAGGACTGGCCGCCCTCCATATGCAGGGCGATCACATCGACATCGTCCAGGTCCGGCACATTGATATCCTGATGCGCCTGAATCTGGGTCAGCGCGCGAATCCGGTCACGGATTTTCGCGGCGGTTTCGTATTCCATGGCCTCGCTGGCGGCTTCCATCTGCTTCGCCATCCGGGCCTGCACGGCACCGCTGTGGCCCGTGAGAAAATCTCGCGCCGCATCGACCATGGCCGCATAATCTTCTTTGCCGATCCGGCCCACGCAGGGCGCGCTGCATCGCTTGATATGATACTGCAGGCAGGGCCGGGTCCGGTTGCGGAATATATTGTCCGAACAGTTCCGCAGCAGGAAGGCGCGCTGCAACGACGTTACGGTCCGGTTGACGGCGCCGGCCGAGGCGAATGGCCCGAAATAGGCGCCGGGCCGGTTGCGGGCGCCCCGGTGTTTCACGATCTGGCTGAATTCGTGATCGCCGGTGATCAGGATATGGGCGAAGGTCTTGTCATCGCGCAGCAGCACATTATAGCGCGGCAGCAATTTCTTGATCAGGTTCGATTCAAGCAGCAGCGCCTCGACCTCTGTATGGGTCGTCACGAACTCCATGCGTTTTGTTTCGGCAATCATGCGCTGCAGCCGGATCGGCAATTGCGCCGGGCGCGTATAGGACGCGACGCGGTTGCGCAACTGCCGGGCCTTGCCGACATACAGCACATCGCCGCGTTCGTTGATCATGCGGTAGACGCCGGGCGCTACCGGCAGCGTTTTCAGGTAACCGCGAATCACCTCGGCGCCGGCGGCCAGGCCCTGATGCCGCATCGCCCTGTTGCCAGGCGCCGGGTCAGCTTCATCCGTCATTTCACAGACTGTCATTTCTCAAGTAACACATGGTAACCGCATGGCCGCATTGTAACATAATTCAGTATTTTCCGACGCTTCCGCGGCAACCCGGAATCTGCATGACGCTGTCGGAACGGATATCCCCGGTATATGTGCATATCCCTGTGGAAAACACCCTGTCGGGAGGCCTTCGGCCTGCTATTGCAGTGCCTTGACCTCATTGCCTAATAATTGAGCAATATGTTAAACAATTGATTTGATTGATATTTTTATAACTTGAATGTAACCAAATAGTTACCGTTCCGTTACAACGCTTTGGGAGAGTGAAAACACCGTCGCATAGCGCGAATGTGCACAACCTGAGCTGAATACTGTTCTGCACAGTCTTCGTTTATAGATGTTTAGTTGTATAATCATACCGGACATTTGCGAATTCACTCATCGACCGGTCCGTCGCCCAGCGGCTGCCGCCAGCCAAGATGCTGCCCGCCGTCAAGCGCTATCATCTGCCCGGTCATCGATGGCGATTCGACAATGAAGCGGACCGCCCGGGCGACTTCTTCCGACGACGCGCCGCGCCGCAACGGCACCGACTCCTGCTGGCGGCGAAACTGTTCCTCGGTCTGGCGTTCATTGCGCAAGGTCGGCCCCGGACCGATTCCGTTGACCCGGATGCGCGGCGCCAGTGCAAGCGCCAGTGTCTGGGTCAGCGTCCACAATCCGGTCTTGCTCAGCGTGTACGACACGAAATACGGCGTCAGGTTCCAGACCCGCTGGTCAAGGATGTTGACAATGACGCCCTCCTCGCCGGCCGGCAGCGCCGCGGCCATATCCTGCGACAGGACAAACGGCGCCCGCAGGTTGGACTCCAGATGCACGTCCCAGCTTGCCCGCGTCGCATCCGCGATGCCGTCGCGTTCGAAATGCGATGCATTGTTCACCAGGCATCCGACGGGACCGAACCGGGCGACCGAATCGACCATCAGCCGCTTTGTCTCCGCCTCCACGGCGAGGTCGGCACGCAGGGCAATCGCCGTTCCGCCCCGGCGCCCGATTTCGGCGACGACCGCGTCGGCGTCTTCCGCCGAACGGTTGTAATGCACGACGACCGACCAGCCCCACGCCGCGAGGTCACAGGCGATCGCCTTGCCGATGCGCCGGGCCGCGCCGGTAACCAGTGCCGTTTTCGGTATTGTCATGGCCGCAGGATAGGGTGCCGGCCCACAGCCGCACAAGGCCGTATATAGGACCGTTCCGCCACGGTCACACCCCCCGGCGCATGCGCTTCGTGCCCTTCTTTCCGCCCGGGCGGCCTTTCGGCATGATGCCCCGCGGAACGGACTGAATGGACGCCGCGATCTTCGGATTGATCGGCGCGGAATCGGCCGGCATGTCGAGGTCGCGGGTTTCGATCCGCTTGATCTCGTCGCGATAGGCGGCCGCCTCCTCGAATTCCAGTTCCGCCGCGGACGCCTTCATGCGCGCTTCAAGCGCCTCGATATAGGTGCGCAGGTCCATGCCGACGAGGTGTTTCAGTTTCGGATCGCCGATATCGACCGTGACATGGTCGCGCTCGTATACCGATTCCAGAATATCGCCGATATCCTTGCGGATCGATTCCGGCGTGATCCCGTTTGCCGCGTTGTAGGCCTGCTGGCGTTCGCGGCGGCGATTGGTTTCGTCCAGCGCGTATTGCAGCGAACCGGTCATCCTGTCCGCATAGAGCAGCACCCGCCCGTCGATATTGCGCGCCGCGCGACCGATTGTCTGCACCAGCGACGTGCGGGAGCGCAGGTAGCCCTCCTTGTCCGCGTCCAGGATCGCGACAAGGGCGCATTCTGGGATATCCAGCCCTTCGCGCAGCAGGTTGATGCCGATCAGGATGTCGAAGACGCCGAGCCGCAGGTCGCGGATGATCTCGATCCGCTCCAGCGTTTCCACGTCGGAATGGATATAGCGCACCTTCAGCCCCGCCTCGATCATGTATTCGGTCAGGTCCTCGGCCATGCGCTTGGTCAGGGTCGTGACCAGCACGCGTTCGCCTTTTTCCACGCACAGGCGGCATTCGGCGAGCAGGTCATCGACCTGGTTTTCGGTCGGGCGGATATGACAGACCGGGTCGATCAGCCCGGTCGGGCGGACGACCTGCTCGACAATGGCGCCGGCGGTGCGCTCCAGCTCCCACGGGCCGGGGGTGGCGGACACGAATATCGTCTGCGGCCGCATGCCTTCCCATTCCTCGAACTTCAACGGGCGGTTATCCATGCAGGACGGCAGCCGGAAGCCGTATTCCGACAGGGTCGACTTGCGCGCATAGTCGCCCTTGTACATGCCGCCCAGCTGCGGCACCGTGACGTGGCTTTCATCGACGATCAGCACCGCGTTGTCCGGCAGGTATTCGAACAGGGTGGGCGGCGGCTCGCCCGCCTTGCGGCCCGACAGGTAGCGCGAATAATTCTCGATCCCGGCGCAGGCGCCCGTCGCCTCGATCATTTCCAGATCGAATACGGTGCGCTGTTCCAGCCGCTGCGCCTCCAGCAGCTTGCCCTGCGCATTCAGCATTGCAAGATGCTGTTTCAGTTCCTCCTTGATGCCGACAATCGCCTGCAACAGGGTCGGACGCGCCGTTACATAGTGACTGTTCGCATAGATCCGGATCGTTTCCAGCGAGCCGATCTTTTCCCCCGTCAGCGGGTCGAATTCGTGGATCGCCTCGACCTCGTCGCCGAACAGGGACACCCGCCAGGCGCGGTCCTCGTAATGCGCCGGGAAGATTTCAATCGTATCGCCCCGCACCCGGAACACGCCGCGCATGAAGGCCGTGTCGTTGCGCCGGTACTGCAATTCGACAAGCTGCTTCAGCAGGTCGCGCGGGTCGAGCTGCATGCCGACCTCGACCTCCGCCACCATGTTGGAATAGGTCTCCACCGCGCCGATACCGTATATGCAGGACACCGAGGCCACGATGATGACGTCGTCGCGTTCCAGCAATGCCCGTGTCGCGGAATGGCGCATCCGGTCGATCTGTTCGTTGACCGAGGATTCCTTTTCCACATAGGTATCGGTGCGCGGCACATAGGCTTCGGGCTGATAATAATCGTAGTACGAAACGAAATATTCGACCGCATTGTTCGGAAAACACGATTTCATCTCGCCGTAGAGCTGCGCCGCCAGCGTCTTGTTGGGCGCAAGCACCAGCGCCGGCCGCTGCAGTTCCTGGATCACATGCGCGACCGTGAAGGTCTTGCCGGAACCGGTAACCCCGAGCAGCACCTGGTCGCGCTCCCCGGCTTCCAGCCCGGCGCAGAGTTCCCTGATCGCCTGCGGCTGATCGCCCGCCGGCTGGTATTTCGACTCCAGAACCAGCCGCCGGCCGCCTTCGGAAAGCGGCCGCTCGAAACCGGCTTCCGGCCGGACCAGCATGATATCGGGGATTGCTGTCAAAACCTTGCCATCACACTAGAGCACGTCAGATTCACGTGATCTTTGGGTCGCCACAGGCGATTCCAACAAACCACGACCTGATCTAATGTTGCGATTCGAATACATTGTGCTCCGGATTCCATATTTCCAGCTTGCCATCGAAAATATTGAGATACCAGCCATGCAGGCTAACCCGGTTCTCCGCCACTGCCTTGCGGATAAAGGGAAATGTGTCCAGGTTTTCCAGCGACAGCCGCACCGCCTGGCGTCCCGACGCATCGACAAGATCGTCGCCGGAGAGCGTGGAGTCTACCGCCAGCGCCCGTTCGCGCGCCTTGCGTAACAGATCGGTCCACGCCGTGATGAACATGCCGCCGGTCGACGGACCCGGTTCCTGATTGCGAACCATCGCCTCCACGCCGCCGCAATGCGCATGCCCGATTACGATGACATGTTCAACATGCAGCCCGTCGATTGCGAATTCAAGCGCCGCGCTGGTGCCGTGATAGGCGCCGGCTTCCTCATAGGGCGGCACAAGGGCGGCCACATTGCGCACCGCAAAAATTTCGCCGGGCTCCGTCTGCAGCACGATCGCCGGATCGACCCGCGAATCCGAACAGGCGACAACGGCGAACCGCGGCCGCTGCCCGTTGCGCCACAGGTCCCGGTATATCTCGGGCGCTTTTTCGTAATAGGTTTCGCGAAATTTCCGGAAGCCGTTCAAAAGTATTTCTACGCCGGTCATCACTACTTGCCCCGCCTGTTGGCTAAAATATTTCCGGGCCCCCGAATCATGCCTTTGGGGCGTATCGAACCAATAACCCAGTATCCCGCTTGTACATAGACATGGTATGGCATGCCAGCCATGAACAAGGCGACTACTCGTTCTTCACCCGTTCGACCAGTTGCTCCAGCGACGTCATCGGACGCGCCTGTTCCTTGTGCCGGTCCTCGTAATGATGCAGAAGCTGGTGGAATTCGTCGGCCGCGGTTTCTATCGTGTAATCCGCGCTGTTATGGCCCGTTACTGCAAACGCCGTAAAATTCGCCGCGGCATTGCGCATGCCCATGGCGACTTCCATGGGATCATGGCCTTCCCCGATCCGGTCATTCGCAAAATTGATCAGCGCATTCGCGATCTGCAGATGAAGGTCGTCTGCCCCGTGCTCTGAATCGTGGCCTGAGTCGTCTGTCATGGCGCCGCCTTCCCGCTTTGTTACCGGCACTCAGAATGCCATATCCCGCCCCGGGAACCAAGCGAAGGCCACGAATCGAAGGCCACGAATCCGGGTACGGCTTGCGGCTTCCATGCGGTCCGGCGCGCCTGGGCTATTCGAAGGGCAACCCCACATAGTTCTCCGCCAGCGCGGTCTGCGCCGCGGGGGAGCGGGAGATGTAATCGAGTTCCGCCAGTTGCAGGCGTCGGTCGAAATCGCCGGCGTCGGGATACCGGTGCATCAACCCGGTCAGCCAGTGGGAAAAGCGCTGCGCCTTCCACACCCGGCGCAGGCAGGTCGCCGAATAGGCGTCGATCAGGTCCGTGCGATTGTCCCGGTAGAACCCGGTCAGGGCTTCAGACAGGTAGCGCACATCCGATGCCGCGAGGTTCAGGCCCTTTGCGCCGGTCGGCGGTACGATATGCGCCGCATCCCCGGCGAGGAAAAGCCGCCCGTGGCGCATCGGCTCCGTCACGAAGCTGCGCAGCGGCGTGACGCTCTTTTCCAGAGACGGCCCGGTTTCGAGCCCGCCTGCACGGTCTTCCGGCAGACGGCGGGACAGTTCGCTCCAGAAACGGTCGTCGGACCAGTCCTCGACCTTTTCGTCCAGCGGGCATTGCAGGTAATAGCGGCTGCGTGTCCTGGACCGCATCGAACAGAGCGAAAACCCGTCATCGTGGTTGATGTAGATTAGCTCGTCGGAAACCGGCTTCGTATCAGACAGCAGCCCTATCCAGGCAAAGGGAAATGTTTTCTCGAACCGCCGCCGCGCCCTGGCCGGAATCGCATGGCGGCTGACACCGTGAAACCCATCACAGCCGGCAATAAAGTCACAGGCAACTTCATGTGCTGCGCCATCCTTGCGCCAGATCAGACGTGGCGCATCGCCTTCAATATCCTGCAGGGCGACGTCTTCGGCTTCGTAGATGACCGTTCCATCCAGCGCGGCGCGGGCCGCCATCAGGTCGCGGGTCCATTCGGTCTGGCCATAGACCAGAACCGATTTGCCGCCGGTGCGCGCGGCGAAATCGATACGGTGGCGCGCGCCGCCAAAGCACAGACCGGCGCCTTCATGCACCAGCCCTTCGCGGATCATACGGTCGCCGCATTGCGCGCGCAGCGCCAGTTCGACAGTACCGCCTTCCAGTACCCCGGCGCGGATACGTCCCTGTACATGGGCGGCGGTCTGCCGCTCCAGCACCACGGACGCAATCCCCTGCAGGTGCAGAAGCTGCGACAGCAACAGCCCCGCCGGTCCCGCGCCGACAATGCCGACCTGCGTGCGCAAACCCGTCTCTCCCCGGATACCGATGGTGGAGTTTAACAGGCGCAGGCCATTCGTCACGCCGCGATTATCGCGGCAGGAAAACCGTATCAGTCCTGGTCGACCGCAACACCCCGCTTCTGGCGCGCCCGCCGTGCCATCATGTTCAGCCCCTCGACCAGGGCGGAGAAGGCCATTGCCGCATAGATATAACCCTTGGGCACGTGCGCCCCGAAACCTTCGGCGATCAGGACCGTGCCGATCATCATCAGGAAGCCCAGCGCCAGCATGACGACGGTCGGGTTGTCGTGGATAAAGGCGGCGAGCGGCCCGGCGGCAAACAACATGACCGCGACCGCGACAATAACCGCCACAAACATGATCGGCAGATGTTCGGTCATCCCGACCGCCGTCAGGATACTGTCGAGCGAGAAGACAAGATCCAGCGCCAGGATCTGCGCGATGACGATGGCAAAGGCGGCGCGGGCGACCTTCGCCTCGCCTTCCTTCGCCTGCGGATCGACATTGTGATGAATTTCAGTCGTCGCCTTCCAGACCAGGAACAACCCGCCGGCAATCAGGATCATGTCCCGCCAGGAGAATTCCTGACCGAACAGTTCGAAGACGGGCGCCGTCAACCCGACGATGACAAACAGAAGGCCAAGCAGGGCCAGCCGCAATACCAGGGCCAGGCCGATACCGATCTGCCGTGCGAGGGGACGCTGCGCTTCCGGCAGGCGGTTGGTGAGGATCGATATGAAGATCAGGTTGTCGATGCCGAGCACGACCTCCATCACGATCAGTGTCGCGAGCGCCGCCCACGCCCCAGGGTTGGCGGCGAGTTGCAGTATATATTCCATGATTGAAGCCTGTCGGTTGCGGTAGCGCTGTCCGGCAATATGGCGTTGCAGGGGCCTCGTTGAAAGGTCCGAGATTGCTGAACACCGAATCGGGCATTAGCGTGCGGCCATGACGGATCGCAACCCCAATGCAATCGCCTATCCGCTAATGGCCTGCGCCGCGCTGTTCTGGGCCGGCAACATCGTCGTTGCGCGCGCGTTCCATGCGGATGTGCCGCCGGTCGGCCTGTCTTTCTGGCGCTGGGTCCTGGCCTTCGCGCTGTTCCTGCCGTTTACCCTCGCGCTGACGCGCCGCCAATGGCCGCTGATCCGCCGGCACTGGCGATGGCTGGCCCTGCTGGCGCTGCTGGGCGGCCTGATTTTCCATACCTTCCTGTATGTCGCGCTGAACACGACGACGGCGCTGAACGCCGCGCTGATCTACGCCATGACCCCCGCCCTGGTCCCGGTTGTCGCGCGGTTCATGCTGGGCGACCGGCTGCATCCGCTGCAGATTGCCGGAACGGCGCTGTCGCTGGCGGGCGTGGCGATCGTCGTCGCCAAAGGCGATCTCAGCACGGTACTGGGCCTGCAATTCACCCGGGGCGATATCTGGATGGTCGGGGCGGTTGTGTCCTGGGCGTTCTATTCGGTGCTGATCAAGCGCAAACCCCCCGACATGCATCCCAATACGATGCTGACCGGCATGATGGCGATGGCCGTCGCGATGACGCTGCCCGTCTACCTGTGGGAGCACCTGACGATCCGGGTCATGCCGGCGACCCCGTCATCCTTCGCAGTGGTCGGCTATATCGCCGTTTTCGCCTCGATCGCCGCCTATCTCTGCTACAATCGCGCGATTGCACTGGTCGGGCCCAGCAGGACGGCGCTGACGGCCCATATGCTGCCGGTCTTCGCCGCCGCCCTGTCGGTGGCGTTTCTGGGCGAGACTCTGCATCTCTATCATCTGGCGGGCGCCGCCGCCGTCGCGGGCGGTATCGGGCTGGCCGGAGCGGCGCCCCCTTCGGTCGCGGGATCTGCCACAAGAACCTAAGCAAAGTGATAGGGCGGCGGCTATTTCACCGTGGCCAGCCCCGCCAGCATGTCGATACAGGCCGCCGCCGCCTCCACGCCCTTGACCTTGAAATGTTCGCGGAAGAACCGGTTGTGTTCGTCATGCTCGTGGAACCGGTGCGGCGTCAGCACCATGGAAATGACCGGTACGCCGGTTTCCAGCGACACCTGAACGATCCCGTTCAGCACCGCCTGCGCCACGAATTCATGCCGGTAGATACCGCCATCCACGACCAGTCCGGCGCCAACGATGGCGGCATATTTTCCGGTCTCGGCGACGCGTTTCGCCATCAGGGGAATTTCAAGACTGCCCGGCACGTCGAACAGGTCGATCGATTCCTCCTTCATTCCCCGCGCGCAGAGCGCGGCGATGAAGGCGTTGCGCCCCTGGTCGACGATATCCGCATGCCAGCGCGCCTCGATAAAGGCGATGCGGTCGGGTTTGGTCGTGCGTTTGCGCGGCGGCATGGGCGAGCCCTCGTTTTCGGAACCGGAACCGGGAATGTGTCCGACCACAGGGTACATCGACAAGCAAAAGATTGGCGACTAACTTATGAGAAAATATCATGGATTTCCATGGATCCGTTCGACCGACCGTTTCGCACGCCGCTGAATGCCGTGCGCGCCTTCGAAAGCGCGGCGCGGCTGCTGAGCTTCACCCGCGCCGCGCAGGAACTCGGCGTCACCCAGGGCGCGGTCAGCCGGCAGGTTGCGACCCTGGAAAACCATCTGGGCCAGAAGCTGTTCCAGCGGGTCGGCCGCTCGATTGCGCTGACCTATGCCGGGCAACACTACGCATCCGATATCCGCGATGCGCTGGCCCGGATCGAATCCGCGTCGGCGCGGATGATCCGCCGCCCGGAAGACGCGGTACTGACGGTCGGCGCAACATCAGTGGCGAGCCGCTGGCTGATCGGCAGGCTGGCCGATTTCCAGCGTACCCACCGGGCGTTATCGGTGCATCTGCGGGTTCTGGAAACCGCGGCGGCGCTGCACGGATCGGGGATCGACATCGCGGTGCTGGGCGAGAATACGGACAGCGCCAGCCTGGAATCGCGCGAAATCGGCCTTGAATCCCTGATACCGGTCTGCAGCCCGGATTTTCCGGTTCCCGGGACGCCGGCGGCGGTCGCGCGGTCGACGCTGCTGCATTCGACCAGCCACCCGGATGCCTGGCCGCGCTGGTTCGCCGCGGCCGGATTGCGGGATGCCGACAGCCTTGCAGGGCCTGTCTTCGAGGATGCGGCAATGGCGGTCGAGGCCGCCATTCAGGGTCAGGGCATCGCGATCGCACCGGTTCTGGCGGTCGGCCAGGCCATTGAATCCGGGCGGCTGACCGCGCCATTCGACCTGCGCGTGCCGAGCGGCCGCCGCTACTACCTGACCTGGCCACGGGCCAGGGGCGGCATGAACAAAGTACGGCTGTTCCGGGATTTTCTGCTTGCGGCGGACGGTGTGTAGCGCCTTGATTGCCGGGATCACCTGCGGAAAGGATATGACGTGCCGAGTTTCGACGAGAATTTCAAGGGGCCGCTGGACGGCAAAACCGTGCTGGACCTGTCCCGACTGGTGGCGGGCAACATGGTCAGCCTGCAGCTGGCCGATTACGGCGCCGAGGTGATCAAGATCGAACCCGCCGGCAAGGGCGATCCGCTGCGCCACTGGCTGACCGACAATATCCCGGTCAACTGGAAGGTCTATGCCCGCAACAAGAAAAGCGTTTCGCTGGAGCTTCGCGAAGCCGACGCCAGGGACATCCTGCTGCGCCTCGTCGAACAGGCCGACGTGATGATCGAAAATTACCGTCCGGGCACCCTGGAGAAAATGGGCCTTGGCCCGGACGTACTGCATGCCCGCAATCCGAAGCTGATACTCGTCCGCGTGTCCGGCTTCGGCCAGACCGGCCCCTACAAACACCGGCCCGGCTTCGGCACGCTGGTCGAGGCGATGTCCGGCTTTGCCGACCGCAACGGGTTCGAGGACCGGGAGCCGGTCCTGCCGCCGCTCGCCATGGCGGACATGATCGCCGGCCTGTATGGCGCCATGGCGGTGCTGATCGCGATCCGTGAATGCGAGGTAAAGGGCGGCGACGGGCAGGTTATCGACCTGTCGCTGCTGGAGCCGATGTATTCGATCCTCGGCGCGGAGGCGGCCTGGCACAAGGTGACGGGCGACGTGCGCGAACGCGTTGGCAGCGGGTCCAACACCTCATCGCCGCGCAATGTTTACGCGACCAGTGACGGCAAATGGCTCGCCATGTCGGGATCCATCCAGTCGATGGCCGAACGCATTTTCCGCGTCATCGGCCGCGACGACATGAACAGCGACCCGAAATTCCACAACAACACCGCCCGCGTCGCCAATCGCAATGAGGTCGATGAAATCGTCGGCGGCTGGATCGGCGCGCGGACATTGGACGAATGCATGGAGGTTTTCGACCGCGAGAACGTTACCGTGGCGCCCGTCTACAACATCGCACAGATCATGGAAGACCCGCATTTCCGCGAGCGCGAGATCAACGTCGATCTGCCGGACGAGGACATGGGCACGGTCCCGATGCACAATATCGTGCCGCGACTGTCGCGCACGCCGGGCGGATTCGCCCGCCCGGCGCCTTCGCTGGGCCAGCACAACGCGGAAATCCTGGGTCGTATCGGCATTTCTGCAACGGAAGTCGCGGCACTGAAAGAACGTGGCGTCCTGTGACGCCCACAAAAACTGGGGAGAATAATATGAACGCAACGGTGAACGACAATCCGGTCTGGCGATCGCTTCTATACGTACCGGTCAATGTCGACCGCTACGTGGACAAGGCGCATACGCGCGGCGCCGACGGCGTCATCCTCGACCTGGAGGACAGCGTCACGCCATCGGAAAAAGACCACGCCCGCACGCTGATTCTGGAAGCGGCGGTGAAGGTCGCGCGCAACGGCGCCGATGTTCTGGTCCGCATCAACCGGGAACTGGAACTGGCGGTGCGTGATATCGAGGCAGCCATTTCGCCGCTGGTCACGGCCCTGAAACTGCCGAAGGTGCAAAGCGCCGACCACGTCAGGCTGCTGGCGGAACTGGTCGACAGCCTGGAAGCCAAGCGCGGGATGCGCGTCGGCACGACGCGGCTGATCCCGATGGTGGAAACGGCGAATGCGTTCTTTTCCATGGACGCCATCGCCAGGGCAAGCCCGCGCGTCGCGACCGTCCTGCTGGGCGGGGAGGATTTCGCGCTCGACTGCGGTTTCGAACCGGATCCGGAGGTCTACCAGTACCCCAAGCAGCAGTCGCTGCTCGCCGCCCGGGCCGCCGGGCTGACGCCGATGGGGCTGATCGGCACCGTCGCCGATTTCAGCGATGCGGACGCCTATCGCGCCGTGGTCCGCCATTCGGCGAAATTCGGATTCGAGGGCGCATCCTGCATCCATCCGGCCAACGTGGCGGTCCTGAACGAGGAATTCAGCCCGAAACCGGAAGCGGTCGCCTATGCCCGGCGGGTCGTCGAGGGTGACAAGAAGGCGATTGCAGAGGGACGGGGTTCGTGGTCGCTGGACGGCAAGATGATCGACATCCCGGTGGTGATCCGCGCCCAGCGCCTGATTGCGCGAGCCGACCGGATCGCTGCGCGCGGCAACGTCTGACGGCGCCGCCGGATGATCGACCATGTATCGATTGCGGTGCATGACCTTGCCAGATGCGCGGCCTATTACGAGACGTTGCTGGCGACCATCGGGCTGACCCGCCTTGTGGACCGGGAGGGGACCGTCGGGTTCGGCAAGAAGTATCCCGAATTCTGGCTGAATACGCGGCCCGGCAAATCGTCGGAGCCGGCGGAAACGGGCGCCCATATCTGCCTGCGGGCGCCGAGCCGTGAAGCGGTCGACGCATTCTTCGCCGCCGCACTGGCCGGCGGCGGGACCAGCGACGGCGATCCGGGGCCCCGGCAGGGCGCGATGACGGAATATTACGGGGCCTTCATCCTGGACCCGGAGGGCAACAAGATCGAAGCGGTCACCTTTCCGCGCGACTGACGCGGGGAGTCGGACATTCGCGACAGCGCCACGGATCCGGTGCCGCCCGGCGGATCCCGCCGTGTAACCGGGCAGGCCTGATCGGTAAACGACCAGGACGTATTGTTCAGAACGATGCCGCAACAGGCAAGGCGCGGGCCTTCGCCCGTATCGATACACACGCAACTGCTGACGGCATAGGATACGCCGCGATAACGGCAGGTGCAGTCCGGGTCTGCGGATGCAATGCCGGACCACAGTAACAGCGCCACGCCGGCAAGGCATGACCCGATACGGGTAAGGCGCATGATGGCGACTCCGTCACGTATTGGCGGAACAGTCTACGCCAAAAACGGTACCCGGGGAACCGGCATACCGCGAACGGGACGGCCGTCAGCCGGTCACGCGCCGAATCCTTTCGCCATTGCCGCCGACATCCGCCGCGCGAATGCGGCGGGGTCCGGCAATTGCTCGCCTTCGAGTATCCGGGCCTGGTCGAGCAGCAGGAAGGCCGAATCCTCCATACTGCCGGAATCCGCCCTGGCCTGCTCGGCGAGCTGGCGGATCAGCGGATGCGACGGATTCACTTCCAGAATCCGCGGCGCGCGTTCCGACACCTGGCCGTGCAGCTTCATGATGCGTTCCAGGTTCATGTCGAGATCGCCTTCCCCGGCAACGAGACAGACCGCGCTTTCGGTCAGCCGGTCGGAGGACCGGACATCCTTCACGTTCTTGCCGAGCGCCAGTTTCAGCGCGGCGGTCAACCGGCCGATATCCTCCTCGGCGGGCGCGTCCTCGGCTTTATCGTCGTCCTTGCCGTCCGGCTTCCTGATCGATGACAGGTCGGCGCCGCCCTGGGTTGCGGATTTGAACGGCTTGTCGTCGAACCGGCCGACCATCGGCACCCAGAACTGGTCCACCGGGTCGGTCATGAGCAATACCTCGACCCCGCGCGACCGGAAGCCTTCGAGCTGCGGGCTGCGTTTTACCACATCCAGGTCGTCTCCGGTGATGTAGTAGATGGCGGTCTGGCCTTCCTTCATCCGGCCGACATAGTCCTTCAGCGAGACCAGCCCGTCGCCATGGGTGGAACGGAAGCGGGTAAGGCCGAGCAACGCCTCGCGGTCGCCTGTGCCGTCATACAGACCTTCCTTCAATACCGCGCCGAAATTGTCCCAGAAGGCGCCATAGGCTTCGGCGTCTTTTTCCGCCTTCGATTCCAGTTCGCGCATCACGCGGCTGGTAATGCCGTTGCGGATGCGCGTCAGCACCGGATTGTTCTGCAGCATCTCGCGGCTGATATTCAGCGGCAGGTCGGCGGAATCGATCACGCCATGCAGGAAGCGCAGCCAGCGCGGCACCAGCTCCTCGCAATTATCGGTGATGAACACGCGCTTCACGTAGAGACGCACCTTGGACGCCTTTTCCTGTGTATACAGGTCGAAGGGCCGGTTCGCCGGGATATAGAGCAGCCCGGAATATTCGATCACGCCCTCGGCGCGGAAATGCAGCCTGGTCCACGGGTCGCCCGGCGTGTGGGAAACGTGGTGGTAGAACTCATTGTACTGCTGGTCGGTTACCTCGCTGGCCGGGCGGGTCCACAGCGCCGATGCCGTATTGACCGCTTCCGGAGCCTTGTCGGCGTCGTCCTTGGCCTTGACGTCCTTTACCGTGATCGGGAAGGCGATATGGTCGGAATAGGTCTTGACCACGCTGCGTACCCGGTAGGCATCGGCATATTCCGACTGGTCTTCTTTCAGGTGCAGGGTGATACGGGTGCCGCGCCCATCGGCCTGCGCCTCCGACATGGTGAAGGCGCCCTTGCCGTCCGACGACCATTGCCAGGCCTCGTCCGATCCGGCCTGGCGGCTGATGACATCCACCTTGTCGGCGACCATGAAGCTGGAATAGAACCCGACGCCGAACTGCCCGATAACGGAAACATCCTTCTTCGCATCGCCGGAAAGCTGCTCGACGAATGCGGTCGTTCCGGACCGCGCAATGGTGCCGAGGTTTTCCACCATCTCGTCATGGGTCATGCCGAGCCCATTATCGCTGATCGTCAGCGTACGGGCGTCCTTGTCGACCTCGATGGCGATGCGGAAATTCGGGTCCCCTTCGGTCAGCGACGGTTCGGTAATCGCCCTGTAGCGCAGACGGTCGCAGGCATCCGCCGCGTTCGACACGAGTTCGCGGATGAAGATTTCCTTTTCGCTGTACAGCGCGTTTGCGACGATATCCAGCAGGCGGCTGACTTCCGCCTGAAACGAATGCGTTTCACCGCTGGCGGCGGCCTTCTTGCCGCCCGCCGACTTGTTCGCGCTCTTTGCGGGTTTTTCTTTTGCTGCCATGGCGTTCTATATCCACCCCCTTGTCAAAACCTACCGCTATATGTGTTACGATGCCGTGAGTCGCAAGACCTTTGCCTCGATACTACGGAAAGCGCCATCATGACCGATGCAAACGAACAGGCGCGCCGGTACCTGCTGGACGAAATCGCGCGGGAGGTGGCGGCGACTCGACGCTACGTGGGCATAACCCGGCTTTCCCCGGCGGTCGTCGCCGCGCTGGAAACGGTGCCCCGGGAAGAATTCGTGCCGGACGACCTGCGGCACCTGGCATATCAGAATCGGCCCCTTTCCATCGGGCAGGGGCAGACGATTTCCCAGCCCTACATCGTCGCCATCATGACCGAGCTTGCCGCCCTGACGACGCAATCGCATGTGCTGGAAATCGGCACGGGCTGCGGCTATCAGGCGGCGGTGCTGGCGGAAATTGCCAAAACCGTCGTGACGGTCGAACGGATCGCATCGCTGGCCGGCGACGCAAAGGCGCTGCTGAAACGGCTGGGCTACGATAATGTCACGGTGATTTACAGCGATGGCGGCAATGGCTGGCCAGCGGAGGCGCCCTATGACGCAATCCTTGTCACGGCGGCGGCGGCGACACTGCCGACGGCGCTGCTCGATCAACTCCGCCCCGGCGGCCGCATGGTCATCCCGCTCGGCCGTCAGGACATGACCCAGTCGCTCGTCGTGATGGAAAAGGACGCCGAAACCGGCAAGGTCCGCGAAAGCTGCAACCTGCCCGTGGCGTTTGTGCCATTGCTGGGCGGCTTGAATTGAGCAGCCTCCCGCCCGATAGTGGGTACTGTAGCACATCAGGTTTGAATGGAACCGGTTGCGGTTCCATTCAAACCTGTGAATCTGATCTAGCGCCAATTTCCC
This sequence comes from Alphaproteobacteria bacterium, assembly GCA_040905865.1. Classification (NCBI taxonomy): domain Bacteria; kingdom Pseudomonadati; phylum Pseudomonadota; class Alphaproteobacteria; species Alphaproteobacteria bacterium. The sequence goes on along the minus strand of JBBDQU010000066.1, from coordinate 7,256 downwards.
GCCAACAGGTTCGATCCGCATGACAGAAGCGCAAATTATTGAGGCGTTGCTCGCCTTCATCGACCGCGATGGCGCGGATGACGATGCGTTCAACGCAATGGCGCTGACCGTCTTCGCCTACCAGTTCGAGAATAACCAGCCCTATCGCCGGTTCTGCCAGCAGCGCGGGCGGACGGCGCGGACGGTGAAGGACTGGCGCGACATTCCCGCGGTACCGATCAACGCCTACAAGGACCTGACGTTGAGTTGTTGCGCAGCGGAAGACGCCGGGGCGGTGTTCATGACCAGCGGCACGACCCGGGGCGAGCTGCGCGGCAAGTGCCACCACCCGGACCTGCGGGTCTATGACGCATCGATGGTAACGCATTTCCGCGAACGCTTCATGGCGGGGCGCGCGAAAATACGCATCGGCATCCTGTTTCCGGACGAGAGCATGATGCCGAATTCGTCGCTGGCGCATTACCTGGCGCTGGCAAAGCGCGAATTCGGCACGGTCGACAGCCATTCCCTGATCGGGCCGGACGGGCTGGATACGGACACGCTGTATGCCGCGCTGGACCATGCGGAAACGACTGGCGAACGCTATGCGCTGCTGGGCGCGACCTACAGTTTCGTGCACCTGATGGACGAAATGCGCGAATCGGGACGCAGTGCAAAACTGCCGGTCGGCAGCCGAATCCTCGATACCGGCGGGTTCAAGGGGCAGTCGCGCGAACTGGAAATGGATGACTTCTACGATCAGCTATCGGCGGCGTTCGGCGTGCCGCGCGGCAACTGCATCAACATGTACGGCATGACCGAATTGAGCACCCAGTTCTACGACAACGGCAACGCAGTCGTGCCGTCGGTGAAATCCGGACCGCACTGGATCCGCAGCCGCATCATCAACCCGCTGACCGGGGCGGAACTGCCGCGCGGCGAGACCGGGGTGATCGTGCATTGCGACCTGGCCCATTTCAACTGCGTTTCCGCCATCCTGACCGAAGACGCCGGGATCGCGGCCGACGGAGGGTTCCTGCTGCTGGGCCGGGTGCAGGGCGCGGAAGCGAAGGGCTGTTCCATGGCGGTCGACGCCTTTCTGGAAGCCGCGAGGGGATAACCGGTTTGACCGAACGGGCAGGGTATCTTCCGGGCATTGCCGAGGCCGACGTCGAATGGCGGGTGCTGAACTTCGCGCGCGGCAATGCGGCGCTGGCGGTCGAGGTGCCCGTGCTGGACGACGCGCAGATGGATGCGCTGGCCACCCGGGTGAAACAGGCGAGCCGTGACGTGCTGAAAGCCATGACGGTGTCGGAAATCGTCGAGGTAATCGACCGCGCCATCGCCCGGCTGCTGGATCGCAACGATCCGTACCGGCGGAAATGCGAGGCGCTGCTGCCGCTGGTCAGCGGCTATGACGCGGAGATGGTTCGGCTCGGCCTGACCGGTTACCTGAAAACCTTCCGCAAGCCGGAATTGCGGAAATTCATCGCCGAGGATTTCGCCAATCCGAAAGTCCTGGACGAATTCCAGCCCGCGCCGAAGGGCGGCTTTACGAAAGCCGTCGGTCCCGGCCTGCTGGTCCATGTCTGGGCCGGGAATGTGCCGGGCCTGCCGCTGTGGAGCCTGGTGGCCGGATTGCTGGTCAAGGCGGGGAACATCGGCAAACTGCCGAGCGGCGAGCCGTTGTTCGCCGGCTGGTTCGCGCGGTTGCTGGCGGAAGTGGAACCAAGGCTCGCCAATTGCCTCGCCATCGTATGGTGGAAGGGCGGCGACGCGGCACGCGAGGAAGCGCTGCTGAAACAGGCCGATACCGTGATCGCCTATGGCGGCAATGAGGCGCTGTCCGACCTGCGCCGGCGGATCCCGGTCACGACGCGTTACCTGCCGCATGGGCACAAGGTCAGCTTCGGCATGATTTCCCGCGCCGCGCTGGACACGCGCAAGGCGCCGGGCGTGGCGCGGCAGGCGGCCTATGACGTGGTGCGCTACGACCAGCAGGGCTGTTATTCGCCGCATCTGTTCTTCGTGGAACGCGGCGGCCGGGTATCGCCGCGCGAATTCACAAAATATGTCGCCCATGCGCTGGCCGGGTTCGAGGCAAAGTATCCGCGCCGGGAACTGACCATCGCGGAAGCCGGCGGCATTGCCGCCTGGCGCGACGCGGCGGAAACCGAGGCGATGTCCCGCCCGGAAATGGATGTGATTGCCGGCGAAACCGGTAGCTGGTGCGCGGTGTACAGCGACGCCGCGACGACCCTGGACCCCAGCGGGCTGAACCGGACGATCCGCATTGTCGCGGTCGATGCGCTGGACGAGGTCGCGCCGCTGGTTGCGCCGTTCAAAGCCTTCCTGCAGACGGCTGGCATTGCCGCCGCGCCGGAAGAGCTGCACCGGCTGTCGGGTATATTGGGCGAAGCAGGGGTGACGCGCATCTGCGCGCTGGGCAGCATGACGGCGCCCGAAGCAGGCTGGCATCATGACGGACGGTTTAACCTGCTGGACCTGATCAGCATGGTCGAAGTCGAACGCTCGGCGGAGACCGCCGCCGAAGCCTTCGCCCCCTATACCGACTGACGCGGGCGAGATGGATTTCGTAAGCCTGCGGGGCGTCACCCATACCTACCGGGATTCGGACGGCAAGCCGGAACTTATCGTCGACGGTTTCGACTGGTCCATCGGCGAGGGCGATTTCCACTGCCTGGTCGGGCGCAGCGGCTGCGGCAAGACCACCCTGCTGAAACTTGTCGCCGGGCTGCTGCAACCCGATAGCGGATCGATTACCTTGCAGGGCCGGACGGTGCGCGAGCCGGGCGAACAGATCGGGTTCGTGTTCCAGCGGCCGACCCTGCTTGAATGGCTGACGGTGGCGGAAAACATCCTGCTGCCGATTTCGCTGAAACGGCGGCCGGGCGCCGCAGACCGGGAGAAGCTGGAGGCGCTGCTGACGCTGGTCGGACTGTCGGGACTGGGCGACCGCAACGCGACGCAGCTTTCCGGCGGGCAGCAGAGCCGCGTCGCCATTGCCCGGGCGCTGATCCTGGAGCCCCCCGTGCTGCTGCTGGACGAACCCTTCGCCGCACTGGATGCAATCACGCGCGAGGAACTGCAGGACGACCTGCTGCGCCTGTTCCGGCTGCGCAACACGACGGTAATGTTCGTGACCCATGACATCCGTGAAGCCGTGTATCTGGCCGACCGGGTTGCGGTGATGGATCGCGGGCGGCTGATCCGCGACCTGACGATCCCCTTGCCCCGGCCGCGCGACGGGGAAATCCGGTTCACTCAGAACTTCACCGCGCTGTGCGCGGATGTCCGCCATGCGATGGATGTACCGGCATGACACACAGGCTGATTTCCGCCGCGCTGTTCGTCGCCTTCCTGATTGGCTGGGAAGTGTTTTCCCGCGTTTCCGGCTTTCCCGAACTGGTGCTGCCGTCGCTGTCGGCGGTGCTCGACACGCTGTGGAGCGGGCTGACCAGCGGCTACCTGCTGCCGCATATCTGGCTGACGGCGGCGGAAATGCTGCTCGGGCTCGCCACGGGCTGCATCGTCGGGTTTGTCTGCGGCGTCGTGCTGGGCGAATCCGCCTTTTTGCGCCGAATCCTGTATCCCTATATCATCGCCAGTCAGGTGATTCCGAAGCTGGCGCTGGCGCCGCTGTTTATCATCTGGTTCGGTTTCGGCATGACCTCCATCGTGGTCATCACGGCGCTGATCTGTTTCTTTCCGTTGCTGGAGAACACGCTGACCGCGATCCAGCATGTCGACCCGCAGAAGCGAGAACTGTTTCGCATGCTGGGCGCGACGCGAATGCAGACCCTGCTGCGGCTGAAAATCCCTGCCGGTCTGCCGGTGATCATGGCCGGGTTCCGGGTCGCTGTGGTGCTGTCGCTGGTCGGCGCGGTGGTCGGCGAATTCATCGGCGGGCGTGAAGGGCTGGGCGCGCTGATCATCGCCTCGCAGGGGATGATGGACTCGCCCTTGATGTTCGCCGTACTGATCGTCATAACGATACTTGGAATGCTCCTCTTTCAGGCGACAATCTGGTTCGAAAAATGGCTGCTTCGCAAACATGTGACAGGAACCGAACAATGATCCGCAAGCTGCTGCGCACCCCCTTCCTCATCGTCTGTTCCGCCATGCTGGCGCTGGCCGGGCCGGCGGCAGCCCAGGCGCTCGACACGGTCACCGTTGCCGGCTGGAGCCCGGCGATCAGCGAAATCACCAACCTGCTGGCGGAACCGGACAAGGGCTTCTTCAAGGCGAAGGGAATCGATCTCGTCTACGTGCCGGGTACCGGCGGCGGTTCGGCCATCGTCAACATGCTGTCGGGACAGGCGGACATCGCCTTCACCGATCCCGCCAGCCTGTTTATCGCGTTGGACAGGGGTGAAAAGCTGATCGCGATCTATAATATTTACCCGCAAAACGTCTTCAATGTGGTTTCCCCGAAATCCCGCAACATCACCAAACCGGCGGACCTGAAAGGAAAGCGTGTCGGTGTTTACAGCCTGAACAGCGGCACCCGCCAGAACCTGCAGCTCCTGCTGGCGCAGGCCGGCATGTCGGAAGAGGACGTCACTATCGAGGTCACCGGCCTGCTCAATTTCGCGCCGGTCGTCCAGGGACAGGTCGACGCCACGTCGGCAACCGATACGGGCCTGTTTGTCGGCAGGATGAAGGGCCTGGGCGAAGTCAATGTAATCGAGGTACGCGATTATCTGAACCTGCCCAGCGACCTGTTTGTCGTCACCGAGGAAATGTACAACACGAAGAAGGATCTGTTGCGCCGTTTCCTGGAAGCATACAGGGACAGCGCGGCCTGGATGATCGCCAAACCGGTGGAGGCCGCGAAGATCGCGATGACCCGCGCGATCAACGGCAAGGACGAAGAGGTCAATCTGGGAATCATCAAGCTGCGAAACCGGTCCGCGATTTCGCCGACGACGGCGAAACACGGCCTCGGCGCGTTCGATATCGAGCCGCTGGAGCAGGGGGCGGCGACGTTCAAGTTGCTCGGCCTGATCAAGAACGACATCGACATCACCAAAGTCGTGCGCACCGACCTGCTGCCGAAATAGTCCGGCGCGGCGGCAAACGATGGATTTTCGCGGGCAGACTGTCATCGTCACCGGCGCCAGCCGCGGCATCGGCGCGGCCGTCGCCAGGGCCTTCGCCGCGGAAGGCGGCAATGTGGTCGTCAATTACCTGCGGAACGCGGATGCCGCGAACCGCACTGTCGATGCCTGCAAGGCGGCGGGCGGCGACGCCCTGGCAATTCAGGCCGACGTCACCGACGGAACCGCCATGCAGCGAATGGTCGATACGGTGGCGGAGGAGTTCGGCCGGATCGATGCCGTCATCAACAATGCCTTCCGTCCCTACGCCTTCGATCCGGATAACCGTAAAAGATTCGACGAACTGGACTGGACCGATTACCGCGACCAGGTCGACAGCGCGCTGCAATCCACCTTCAACCTGTGCCATGCGGTGTCGCCGGTGATGACGCGGCGGGCGACGGGCAGCATCGTCAATATCGCAACCGACCTCATCGCGCGCGCGGTCGTCCCCTATCACGAATATACCACCGCCAAATCCGCGCTGGTCGGGTTCAGCCGCACGCTGGCGGCGGAACTGGGACCCCTGGGTGTCCGCGTCAACTGCGTCGCCCCCGGGCTGGTCTATCCGACCGATGCCAGCCGCGGTACGAAGGAAGCGGTAAAGGACGCCATCATCGAACAGACCCCGCTGCGCCGCATCGCGACGCCGGAGGACGTGACCGGCCCGGTCCTGTTCCTCGCTTCCGAATGGAGCCGGTTCATGACCGGCCAGACGCTATTTGTGGATGGCGGGCTGGTGATGGGGTAGCATCCGCGCCGGGCGGGCCAGCGGGGCCCGTCTCTTGAGGCGACCGGGATGTTCAGGATTACCGAAATCAAGCGCGATATCGTGATCGCGAACCGCATTCTGGCCCATGAAGGCATCGCCGATGCCTTTGGCCATGTCAGCGCGCGAAATCCCGGAAAACCGGACCAGTATTTTATTTCGCGGTCGCGCAGCCCGTCGCTGGTAACCGCCGCCGACATCATGGAATTTCACCTGACCGGCGACAGTATCGGCAAGGACGACCGCAAACCCTATGCCGAACGGCATATCCATGGCGCCATTTACGAAGCCCGGCCGGATGTGCATGCGGTCATCCATAACCACGCGCATGAAATCATCCCCTTCACAGTGACGAAGACGCCGCTGCGCCCGCTGGTGCACACGACCGGAGTCATTGGCGCCCATGTCCCCGTATGGGATATCGCGGACCGGTTCGGCGATACGTCGCTGCTGGTGACCGATATGGAACAGGCGCGCGACATGGCGCGGGCGCTGGGCGATGCGCGGGTCGTGCTGATGCGCGGCCATGGCTGTACCGTGACCGGCGCCAGCATCCGGGAAGTGACGCTCGCCGCCGTCTATACCCATGTGAATGCAAAACTGCAGCTACAGACCATGCCGCTGGGCAATGTGACGTATCTCAGCCCCGGGGAGATCGAAAAAACGCCGGAAGCGCTGATCGGGCCGCTGGCGATGGAACGCGCCTGGGATTATTACGCGGCGCGGGCGGGCGCCGACAGGTTGTAACCCGGCGCTACCCGTCTCCGTAACGGATCGTCAGGATCTCGATTTCCATGTCGCCATTCGGCGTCTTCATCCGGACGACATCGCCTTCGCCGGCCCGCATCAGCGCGCGGGCGACGGGCGACACCCAGCTCACCTCGCCGTTTTCCAGCCGCGCCTCGTCGATGCCGACGATACGCACCGTGCGTTCCCGATCATTTTCATCGCAATAGGTCACGGTCGCGCCGAAGAAAACCCGGTCGCGGCTGGTCTGTTTCGCGGGATCGACAACCTCGGCGATTTCCATCCGTTTCTGCAGAAAACGGATACGACGGTCGATTTCGCGCAGCCGCTTCTTGCCGTAGATATAGTCGCCGTTTTCCGACCGGTCGCCATTGCCCGCCGCCCAGGATACGACCTCGACAACCTTCGGCCGTTCTTCGCTGAGCAACTGCTTCAGCTCCGCCCGCATCTTCTCGAAACCTTCCGGCGTGATGTAATTCTTCACGCCCTTCGGGATCGCCGGTCCGGCATCGGGTTCGACCTCCTCGACCTCGGTTTCCCTGGTGAAAGCCTTGCTCACCGGTCTTTCCCCCGCCACCGGCCGGTCTTAACAGGCTGCGGAAAAACGCAATATTGCGGCCCCTTTCCGCTTGGGACCAGGC